>NZ_JASJDK010000112.1 GCF_030065675.1 Mastigocoleus sp. MO_188.B34
ACATTCTAGGCACCGAAGTCCTGTCAATTTTTGCGTTAATGTTCTGTGTGGATTAATCGCTTATTGTCACCAACCTAAAAAGCCTAACCTTCATTTAGATTGGCTTTTACCTCAATCTGCTTAACCCGAACTCAGGTTATATTAGGAGTCAAACAGGTTATTTTACCCAAAGGTGGTTATAGAAGTAAAGAACGAATCAAGCAGGAACGAAAAAGAAATTTCAAAAAAGCTCGTCGTTGGCATAATGGAGTAGAAGGTCGTATCAGTTTTCTCAAACGCTGTTTTGGATTACAACGCTGTTTGTATAAAGGAGAAGAGGGATTCTCTCGTTGGATAGGCTGGGGAATTATCGCTCATAATTTAACTATTATTAGTCGAAGTAGTCTGAAAAATAAAATAAATTCTTAGATTGATTTTTATTTTTTTCAAATTCATCAATCTTTAATGTAATCAAATATCAAATCAAAAAAATTGGGCAAAATATTTCACTTGTAATTGGTTATTATGATATATGCAAGTATCAGTTACTAAGCAAAGTTTTATTTCTTATTTGTTCAATAGTTTTGCACCGGGAACTAGACTAACGGCTATGCTGCTTAAAATAGATGTATAGTTTCCCAAGGTCACAATGATACTCATTTAAGTAAACTTAAATAAAATAGTATAACTAAATCTCAAATACACTATTTTATACGCATTGTCAATTTTTACTGATATATAATTATTCAAGGTGCTAGTATCTTACTAACATCCAATTTTAAATACGATACAGTTATATTCTTGTAAACTAACACCGATGCTGCTTAATAACCGCTATCAAGTTTTGCAAACCTTAGGAAGCGGTGGATTTGGGGAAACTTTTTTAGCAGAAGATACCCAAATGCCTTCCTTGCGTCGTTGCGTGATTAAACAACTAAAACCAATAGCTAGTAATCCTCAGGTTTACCAATTGGTGCAAGAGCGATTTGGGCGAGAAGCTGCAGTGTTAGAAAAATTAGGAGAAAATAACGATCAAATTCCTAGTTTATATGCTTATTTTCAGTTTAAAGAGCGATTTTATTTAGTACAAGAATATGTGGAAGGTGAGACATTAACGACAATAATTCAGAAGCAAGAGTTTTTACCCGAAAATGAAGTGCGAGAAATTTTAGCTAGCTTGCTACCGGTTTTAGAATACGTACACAATCAAAAAATTATTCATCGGGATATTAAACCAGAAAATATCATTTTACGACACCGAGATAACAAAGCTGTATTGATAGATTTTGGAGCAGTAAGAGAAATAATGGGAACTGTAATTAATTCCCAGGGAAATGCTGCACGTTCGATAATTATTGGTACTCCAGGATATATGTCCAGTGAGCAAGCAGCAGGTAGACCCGTCTACTCAAGCGACCTCTACAGTTTGGGAATGACAGCAATATATCTATTGACGGGTAAAAAACCCCAAGAGTTACAAGTAAACCCAATTACTGGAGAACTTATCTGGCATAACTATGCAGCGGGTATCAGTCCAGTAATGATAGGGGTAATTGATAAAGTAACCCAATATCATCCAAGAGATCGTTTTTCTACTGCTGGGGAAATGTTACAAGCTCTGGAAAGTGATTTTGTACCTTTAGATCCCACGGTACATTATGTTCGAGAGCCAGTAGATACTCAACCACCTAGTTTTGCTGTTTCTTCTTCATCAGTATCACCTAATATTGTAAAACAAGATTTATTTTCGACTACAAACATTTCCAGTACGAATAAATCGGATGTTGGAGAAAGTAAAAAAAATCTGATTCTCGGTTTAGTGATAGGGAGTTCAATCCTAGGAGTTTTCATTGGTGCTTCAGTGATTGTTGGTTTTATGTTAAATCGGTCATCACAAGTTGTGGAACCAAAAATATCAACCTCTATTCAACAACCCAATAAAATTCAACAGCCTGATACAATTCAACAATCCAATACAATTCAACAGCCCGATACGATCCAAAAACCCAATACAGAATCTCAAATTTCTGAAACGCCTAAACCTCCTATTGATAACTACTCTTGGCTTTCTCAAAGATTAGCAAAAAATGCGGATTTGGATGATAAAAGTGCTTTAGACCTAGATATTATGCGAAATTCGGTTTTTGCTCGTCATGGTTATCGTTTTAAGACTATTAAATTACAAGAATATTTTGATAAACAACCTTGGTACAAGCCCAAGTATTTACCACAGGATTTCCCAGACAATTTGCTCTCGGATATAGAAATACAAAATGTAGAATTTATTGCTAAATATCAAGACAGTAATAATAAGAGATATTTTCCTAAATAAATTTATTAAGTGGTCATTGGTAAAATATCTTAAGGTTATTTTGAAAGATTTTGTTCCTATAGATTTCCAGTATTGAGCTACTTCATCACTACTATTCACTGTTTCTGAGAATTGTATCGAACAATATTTAGATAATAATTAGTCTTTCAAGCATACTTGTAATTTATTTTTAAATTCTTATATTTGGGATATTTATTCTATTCAATCGCGTCTGCACATGTTGTAATGTACTCTTTTAAAGGTGTGCTTACTATAAGTAAAGATAATAATATTACAGCTTTTCACGGAGCATGAACACAAAGCTGCTGAACAATCGTTATCAGGTGATCGAAGTATTAGGTGCCGGTGGATTTGGTGAAACCTTTTTGGCTGAAGATACCTATATGCCTTCTCGTCGCCGTTGTGTGATTAAAAAACTTAAGACCATAACAGGCGACCCACGAACTTACGAAAAAATCAAACAGCGCTTCGAAAGAGAAGCTGCGACATTAGAGTTGTTGGGTGAAGGTAGTGACCAAATTCCTAAGCTTTATGCTTATTTTTCCGAACAGGAACTCTTTTATCTGGTTCAGGAATGGATCCAAGGTCAAACCTTAACTGAAATAATTGAAGCCAAAGGTGCTCTTTCTGAAACTGAAGTGAAAAGCATTTTATTAAATTTGCTTTTTGTCCTTGATTACGTACACAGTAAAAATATTATTCATCGGGATATAAAACCGGATAATGTTATTTTATCTGCTAATACTGGCAAACCAGTTTTGATTGATTTTGGTGCAGTCAAAGAAACCATACGCACAATAGCAAATCCTCCAGGACGTTTTACGGAATCATTAATTATTGGTACGCCAGGTTATATGCCCAGCGAACAGGCGATTGGACGTCCCATTTATGCGACAGATATTTATAGTTTGGGTTTAACAGCAATTTTTCTGCTGACTGGTAAATGTCCTCAAGAATTACAAACAGATCGCCAAACAGGGGAAATACGTTGGCAAGAATATGCTGCAGGAGTATCTCCCCAACTAGCTCAAATCCTGAATCAAGCCATTCAACTTCAAGCAGGCGATCGCTTCACCACTGCAAGTAAAATGCTTGATGCTTTGAAGAGTGAAAGTACGAGTATTCCCAGCACTATAAAAGTCAAATCCCAACAACCAGTAACTCAAAAAACTATTGCTCTTGCTCCCAACGCTGGTAGGTCTAATCAACCCATACAAAAATCTAAACCTTTATCCAACCCCACAAATAATTTGGTCGCTCCAGTTTCTTCGATTTTGACCTCTGAAGTTTGGCAAAAACCCCCTGTAATTATTGGGAGCTTAATACTTGGTAGCTTACTTGGTGCAATAGCTATTTCCAGTTTTGCAATTTCTAGCTTTGAAAGTCAGGAAAAAAGTAAAGAGAATTTTGCGAAATCAAATGTTGAAGCACCGAAGGAAGCACAATCCTCCGTTAACTCTCAATCCCCGAACGCTGAGACTCTTAATCCGGTAACTTCACCTTCTCCGTCTGTTGATGATTTACCTATTGATAATTCAGGTAGGGATACAGCACCAGTTGAGACAAATGCAGAATCTACAGCAAAAACACAAGGGGAGCCGGAAAATACAGAAGAAAGTAGTTTAGAAACAGCTACTCAAAAAAATGAAAAAACTCAGCCAGTAAACTCAGAATCTACGAACTCAGAATCTACAAATACTGTCCAGAATCCAAAAAATAATCAACCAACTGCACCTACATCTCCTACGCCAGATAATACTAGCAAAGAACAAGAAGGAGAAAAAACTACTCAGTCACGAGAGAATTCTGCTTCCCTTCAGAAAAAATCTCCTGAAGTTTCTTCAGAAAAAACTAAGTCCCCACGGGAAGCGAACAGGAAAATTGAAGAGCAACAGATTGTAGCAAAAAATAGCAGTAACAATATTAGAGTTCCTGCTTTTCCCGTTGGAACAACAAAGGATACTATTCGAGGAAGCCTAGGAAGACCGAGTAAAGATTCTCGGGGAGTATACAGAAATACTCGCGCTTATCTTTATAACCAGCCAAATGAGGTAGATCTTGGCTACATAGTCGATAAAACATCTGGAGCCTTAAGACAAACAGAAGTTTCTTTTCCTCAATCTGCAGGAAAAGATGCGATGCAAGTAACCCTACAAGGAATGTTAGGCGGTAATATATCGAATGATATTAAAAAAGAATTAGAAAGAGTTTATCAGCGTCAAAAAAGAAAACACTGCTTTAGAAGAAATGGATTAAAAGGAGTTATTCAACGTAATCAAAAAGGCAGGATTTATATGGCGGTTTGGGATGCCAAACTACACAGTGGATGTTAATTTTTAACGGTTAAACATTAATGTTTAACCGTCAACCGTTTAATTGAAAAATATTAGTTGAAAACTATTACTTGACACTAACTTTAGCTCCAGCTTCTTCAAGCTGTTTCTTAGCATCTTCAGCAGCTTCTTTAGCAATAGCTTCTTTGATTGGCTTGGGAGCAGATTCAACTAATTCTTTTGCTTCTTTTAGACCCAAACCGGTGATGCTACGTACCACTTTAAGAATTGCAATTTTCTTATCAGCAGGTACTTCTTCAAGAACAACATCAAATTCAGTTTTCTCCTCTTCTGGTTCAGCAGCAGCACCGCCACTACCTACTCCAGGCATCATACCGGGCATCATCATCATTCCGCCACCAGCAGAAGCAGAAGCATCTACACCGAAAGCTTCTTCAATTTGCTTTACTAATTCAGAAGCTTCTAATAGTGTTAAGGATTTTAACTGTTCTAAGATTTCATCGGTTTTAGTAGACATTGATGTACTCCTAATTTGGGTAAATAATTAACTTTGATTGAACGTAACGAGTCAAACCACGAATCTAAGATTCGGATTCTTGAGACCCTTCTTTCTCTGATACTGCTTTGACCGCACGTACCAAGGAAGAAGGTACTTCGTTGATTCCCACAGCCAACTTGGTTGGTACAGCGTTGAGTCCCACCGCCAACTTGGTTGAAACTGCTTTGATTCCTCCTGCCAAACGAGCCATGAGTTCTTGTTTGGAAGGTAATTCCTTGAGTGCTTTGATGTCATCTTGGTTTAAAGCTTGACCATCTAGCACACCACCACGAAGTTCTGTTTTCTTAGTGGCTTTCTGGAAATCCTCATAAGCCTTAATGGCTTCCTTCATTTCTTCTTTGACAAGAAGAAAAACAGAGGAGTCTTGAAGGAAATCCGTCATTGGTTGCCAACGCTCGTCATCCTTGACAGCAAGGCGCATCAGAGTATTCTTGGCTTTTTTACAAATTGTCCCACTGGGTCGCATTCGATTACGTAGATCGCTGATTTGTGCAACCGATAACCCCTGGTAATCAATAATTAACGCCAAGGAAGACTCATCCAAAACCTCTTTGAGGTCAGCAACTATGGCTTTTTTTTCCTCTAGCGTTTTACCCATCTAATCTCACCTCCTTAAACACTGGCTTTTCTTCTCATAATTTTTCAGCAGTTGCCTTGTTGTAGCAAAAAAGTATATTCTGCCAAAACAATAGACTCCGACTGCCACGAGCCAGAGTCTTTCAGAGACAAAAGTCTCTACAAAGTTTTTCAAAGATATGAACCTCGGTAGGAAATTACCCCCGAAGGGAACCTACTGTCTCTGGCTTTTACCTATTCAATTATGAGTTTTTTTGACCGGCTTACTTAATATAAAGTCTATATACGATTGCACTAAGTAATTACCAGCCTTAAATTATTTGTCTTGATATTTGTCCTGAATTTTGAGCCATAAGCTACAAACTGTAATCAAGCAGTGACCGTTTGAGGTTTACGATTGGAAACTTGAAAGTTCAAAATCTTTAAACCAAAAAAACTTAAAACTCAAAATTAAAAATCAAAATAAATAAATTTATAACCTAAGGCTTATAAATTACTACAGAACTTATTATTAAGCAACCTCAGCCAAGGCTAAATCTCGAAGGCTACTGATATTGACCCGAATAGAGGGTCCCATTGTTGAGGAAACATAAATCGTACGCCAGTATCGACCCTTCGCACCAGAAGGACGATTGCGATCAATAGTTTCTTGTAATGCCTTCAAATTAATTAATAAATCTTCTGCTGGGAATGATACCTTACCAAACATGACGTGGACAATACCAGTCCGGTCGGCACGAAATTCTAATTTACCAGCTTTAAATTCTGCGATCGCACTAGCAACATCAGGTGTAACTGTACCACCTTTTGGAGAAGGCATTAAACCGCGAGGACCAAGCAATTTACCCAGCTTTGCGACCTGCGGCATTACATCTGGAGTTGCAATCAATTTATCGAAATCCATTCTTCCCTGTTGGATTTCGTTGATCAATTCTTCCGAACCAGCAATATCAGCACCAGCATTACTGGCTTCAGTTACTTTTTCACCTCTAGCAATTACCGCGACCCTGATTGTTTGCCCCGTACCTTTTGGCAATACAACCGTTGTCCGTAATTGTTGATCGGTATACTTTGGATCGATCCCCAAGCGAATATGTGCTTCTGCTGCTTCAGGGAATTTAGCTGTTGCTGTTTCTTTTAAAAGATTTAAAGCCTCTATAGGCTCATAGTCTTTATCTTCTACTTTTTCTAATAACGCCTGCATTCGGCGTGAAAATTTCTTTGCCATTTTACTCCATTGGGGTAAATAACGAGCTTAATTCTCTCCCCCGATATTTTTACTTGTAACTGTTGACTGACAACTAATAACTAATCTTTTATGGTAACACCCATATTTTTGGCAGTACCTGCAATGATTTTCATTGCTGCATCAATATCATTTGCATTGAGGTCTGGCATTTTTGTCTGAGCAATTTCCCGTAATTGCTCGGTGGTAATGGAACCAACCTTAGTCTTATTGGGTTCGCTAGAACCTTTACTTATTTTTGCAGCTTTAGTAATTAGTACTGACGCTGGCGGAGTCTTGAGGACAAATGTAAAACTCCGATCTTCGTAAACCGAAATTTCTACAGGTATAACCATTCCAGCTTTATCGGCTGTTTTGGCGTTGTACTCCTTGCAGAACATCATAATATTTACGCCATGTTGACCTAAAGCTGGTCCAACTGGCGGTGCTGGGTTGGCTTTTCCAGCTTGAAGAGCCAATTTAATAAGCGCTGTTACTTTCTTCGCCATTTTGACTACTGTTTCTCTACCTGATTAAATTCCAATTCAACTGGTGTATCACGTCCGAAGATTGAGAGCAAGGCTTTTAGCTTACTCCGTTCGGGACTGACTTCAATCACCTCACCTTCAAAGTCTTTAAATGGACCAGAAAGCACGACTATCTTATCACCTGTAGCCATATCAATTTTGACTACTGGTTCTTGTTCGGTAGTCTGCTTAAAGATTCTCTCTACTTCTGCGTGAGAAAGTGGTACCGGTTTGACGTGACCTCTACCTCTTCCGGTTCCTCGTCTTTGTTCGGCTCCCACAAAGTTAATCACGTGGGATGTGTTACGAACCACCTGCCAGCTTTCATCATCCATCGTCATCTTGACAAGAACATAGCCAGGAAAGACTTTTTCTTCGGTTTGTTGGCGACTGCCATCTTTACGAATTTTTACAGCTGGGGTGTGAGGAATTTCTACTTGAAAAATTTTTTCAGCCACATCAAACGTTTGGATGCGCTGTTCCAAATTAGTCTTTACACGTTTCTCACATCCGGAGGCAACCTGTACTGCATACCAGCGTGCTTCTTTTAAAGCATTGATTGCCGTTTCCGTAATTTCTTCTGACTGTAATCTTGAATTGCGACTTTCATCTGTTGAAGAAGTCATCAGAACACCTTACCCACTGCCCAAGCAAACAATCCGTCAATGAGATTCATCGAAACTGCTTGATTGGTTGATTCAAATACCACTGTACTTAATTTACTGAACAACCAATCAACTACGTAAATTAAAGAAGCGGAGAGTGTAACCATTAATAACACCGCAGCTGACTCACTAACTAGTTGCTTGCGTGTTGGCCAAACTACTTTATCCAGTTCTTCTTTAGTCCCTTTAAAAAAGTTGGCAATGCTGAATTCGCTAGTGGTGTTGCGCATTTCCGCCTCGCTTTTTTTGGCCATGGTTTTTGGTCTCCCCCATTCTTGTACAGCTATCTCATTATTTTACAAAGCAATAGACGCTTCAACCAAGGCTTCAAGTAACAAGCTTTGAAGCAAATAGCTGTAAACATCATAATATAGCCCGATACGAGTATTTGTTACTGCTATATTAACAGTTATTCTACTTGTTCCGGACTAATTTTTCTTAAAATAAGAGAGCGCGCCCTGGAGGACTCGAACCCCCGACATCAGGTTTTGGAGACCTGCGTTCTACCAACTGAACTAAGAGCGCTCAAAAACCTAAGCTAAATCGTCACGAATAACTTTATTACTTAGCAGAAATAGCTTAGCACAATGTTGGGTAACACTATAACTTATTTTTATTGTAAAAGGCAAGCTGCCAGGAAAAAACAAGATAGCGGCAAGAGCCGCTTTACAGTAGAGCTTTCTCCCATATGGATGCTTGAAGTTTACAAGGGACGGTCAAAACGTTGTTTGATCCGGGTCGCCTTACCAACTCGATTACGTAAATAATAAAGTTTTGCTCGACGAACTTTACCTCGACGTATCACTTTAATGCTATCAATCCGGGGAGAATGTAACAGAAATACTCGCTCTACTCCAACACCCTGAAATATTTTGCGCACTGTAATGGTTTCATTAATTCCGCCATTACGTTTAGCTATTACAACTCCTTCGTAGGGTTGAACGCGGTATTTTTCACCTTCTTTAATCTTTACTCCTACTTTGACGGTGTCACCAACATAGATGACAGGAAGATTAGTTTTTAATTGTTCCGCTTCAATTGAACGGATAACTTCTTGAACATTCATAATTTCTGGAAAAACTCACGATCAACAATCATAAATCCATAAATGTCTTTAGTCTAGATGAGACTGATGAATTATAACGATAGTTTTATGACGATTTTAATGATTTTTTCGGTAAGAGCAGATTAAGCTAGAAATTCCAATAATGAGGATTATGTAGCGAGTTTTGCAATTATGGAATTTAGCGTGGTAATAACCACCCACAATCGATTAAATTTGCTGCAAAGGGCAATCAGTTCTGCTCTTAACCAGACACTTGAATGTGAAGTGGTCGTTGTGGATGATTGCTCGTCTGATGGGACTAAAGAATACGTTGAAAATCTAATCGCAGAATTGGAAGAAAGTCATGATTCGCGTTTAGTTTATCTGCGCAACGAGCAAAATATGGGTCATGCAATTTCGGTGAATGTGGGGGTGCGAAAAGCTAAAGGAAACTGGGTAAAGTTTTTGGATGATGATGATTATCTTGCTGCTAATTGTTTGGCTGAGATGGTAAAAGCTATATCACTACGTCCTGAGGGGGTGATTTGTTCTTGTGTCGCTGTTCAGGTTAATAGTAAAGGAACTGAAATTAGTCGTACGCCAAAGTTAGGTCCAGGTTTAGCTTTTTATGTACCCCAAGTTGATATTCATTATGGAATGCTTTTAGAGTTAATTCCTTTTGGAACACCGGTACAGGTAGCTTGTAAGCGAGATGCTTTCTTAAAAACTGGAGGATGGGACCCCAGTTTGGATACTAATTGTGACGACATTGATTCTTGGATTCAAGTAGCTCAATTTGGTGATGCGATTTTTCTCAATCAGTGCCTCGCCTATCGTACTATTTGGATTGGTGCTTACAATCAGAAGTTTTCCTTATCTCAAAGATTGGCTACGAATATTCTAATGAAGGAAAAGATTTACGCTTTTGTAAATCCACAGCATCATCCCAATATCCCTAAGCTTAATGATGTAATCAACTATTTAAAGCTTCACTGGATTTTGGTGGCGCTCAAACAAAAAAATATTAAGAGTTTGCTTGAGATGCTTGAACCATCTATTCTTTTTCCCGTAACATGGCAGCTTTTTTTAAAGGTTATATTTTCACGTAATATCAAAATAGATAGTGGAATAATTCGTAAATTAGTATTAATTAGAAACTCTGAAATTTGAATTAATGAATTTATTTGTAATTATGATTTCATCAAGTTATGATTAAGATTTTATTTCTGGGAAATGCTATTGATAAGAAATCTTATATTCACATATCCCCCAGCAACAAGTAAATTAACAGAAATTATGACTTTTTAAATCTAGGGATATTTGAATCATCTGATTCAGAATAAATATTTTTTGCAATTAGAACACAGATGAAATCAAGTTACAAGAATTAATTTTTATAAATTAAATTATAAATTTTAAGTTTTAAATATTAAGTATTAACTATGAAAACGTAGATACTAAGATATTGATGTATTTATCTCTATTAATCTGCTCCTATTTCATATATTAAATCTAGAGCAGCTATAAAACTGGACTATCATAACTTAGCTGTGAATCATCATCTGCAATAATCTAGATGATGTTTACTTTTTTATCCTTGTGTGCACATTATTGATTTTTATTTATGTTTTTTTAATGAAATCATTTAGTGTGTAGTAAATATTTTTTACATTTTCTAAGAAATCAAATCTCTAAAAAATCAAATTCCTAAAAAATTCAAAGTTAAATGTCAAACAAGTTACGAATCATATTAGAAATTAATTTCTCCAAACAAGTTTTTATAAAAAAAATATTTAATAAGTTAGCAAAATGAGTAACGGCTTGCTGCGGCTGATTTCCGGTGAAGATCACACACTCGAACAAACACACTCTTACTTGCTATCTGATAACAGTGAGACACTAATAGGGCGTGAACCAAGCTGCCAAATAGTCTTCAAATCAGACGAGTATGCAATGGTATCGCGTCGTCATGCAGCAATCGCTCCATCTTTTTCGCTTGAAGGAAAAATTTGTTTTACAATCTGCGATCTGAATAGCTCTAATGGTACCTATTTAAATGGCAGGCGTTTGAGTGGTTGTCAGGAGTTACAGGTAGGCGATCGCATTATTTTTGGTAACAACGGACCGGAATTTATCTTTGAGTATGAAAGCGATTTACCAAATACAGAAGCATCACCATATCCTAAATCTGTCAGAAATTTCGGCAAGCCAGGGTCATTTGTTTATTTTGAACAAAACTCAGAGCACATAGAAAAAGAAGTAGATGCAGCTAGTTTGTCACAGTTAATTCCAATACTTTCTACCGGAAAAGATTTACGTCACAAAGCTTATTTAATACCGGGAATTATCACAGTAATTGTTGTTGTATTAATGTTTGCAGCCCAAGGTTCTACTTCATTTTTCGTTATTTTAGCAACTTATTTAGCCGGAGCTGGTTTTTACTTTATTTATCGCTTGTGTGGGAAAAAAAAGCCTTGGTGGGTTCTACTTGCCTCAACTCTTTTTTGTATTGTTATTTTAGTTACACCACTTTCGATCCCATTTTTCTTTATATTTCGTGCGGTTCTACCTGGTGACATATCCTTTCTTGGAAGTGGGAGTGATATAGGATTTCTCCAATTTTTTATCCGAATGTTTTTTGGAGCTGGTTTATTAGAAGAATTCCTAAAATCTATCCCCATATTTGGCTTTTATTTTATTGGAAGAATACTAACTCCGCCACAAAGTAAACGTGTTGGTGTTTGGGAGCCCCTAGACGGTATTTTAATTGGAAGTGCTTCAGCCGTTGGCTTTACTTTATTTGAAACTCTGCTTGACTATGTACCGCGTACTTTAGCTTCCCGTGGAGCTTTGGCGGGTCTGCAACTACTTATCCCACGAATTTTGGGGGAAGTCGCAGGACATATGGCTTATAGCGGTTATTTTGGTTATTTTATTGGCTTAAGTGTTTTAAAACCAGGTAATGCAAAGAGAACTTTAGCCATTGGTTATTTTACGGCATCAACTATCCATGCTTTGTGGAATTCAATGACTTATTTTGGCACTTTGGGAATTTTGCTGTTGGTACTAATTGGGATAATATCCTATGCTTTTTTAGCTGCTGCAATTTTAAAGGCGCGGGCTTTATCTCCTTCACGAGGAGAAAATTTTGCTACGCGATTTAAACTTGAGGAATAGTTGTTCAGATTCCAATTATTATTTCAAATACCGCTTCATCATTAACTGTATTCGCTTCATTTTCTTTTCATCCCAGCTAAATATGTCGTGGAGTAGGGTATAAAAACAAGGAATAATAAACAGGGTTAATAAAGTTGCTAGGGATAAACCGGAAAAAACTACTATCCCCAAAGGTTGTAAAAATTCTGAACCTTCGCCAATTCCCAAAGCCAAGGGAAACATTCCCAACACTGTGGTAATCGTAGTCATAAGAATCGGGCGCAGGCGTTGGGGTGCTGCTTGTAAAATAGCAGTCTGACGATCTACACCATGGCGTTCCCGAATTTGGTTTGCTAGTTCCACCATAATAATGGCGTTATTTACGACAATTCCTACTAGCAATACAGCGCCGACGATAACCGTAGCTCCAATTGCTGTTTGGGTAATGTACAAACCAAAAATCCCTCCAGCTAGTGCTAAGGGCATTGTAAACATAATGACTAGCGGGTCAATAAGGGAATTGTATTGCACCGTCATAACAACAAAAACCAAGAATGCTGCTAACGCACCTAAGAAAATAAAAGAATTTTGCAGTTCCTGATTAGATGCAACTGTAGAACTGGGTATAACTGCAACTCCCGGAGGTAAATCGAGATTATCTAAAACCCGATCTACCTGATTAGCAGCTTCGCTGAGACTAGCACCTTCACTTAAGGTTCCGGCGATGAGAAAAACTTGACGCTGATTAATCCGTTTAATTTCTGTAGGTGCTTGGGCTTTAATAATTTTAGCTACGTCGCTGAGGCGAATTAAATGTTTATCTGGAGTAAATAAGGGTAAACTTTCTAGTTCAGATGCTGCTTGAATTGAGATCTCATTGAGTTGAACTCGTATATCTACCAAGCGATTTGCACGTTGTAAGCGGGTGGGGACGCTACCAGTAATTGCAGTTTGAATTGTTTCGCCGATATTGCGTGCTGTTAAGCCATATGCTGCTACCCTTTCCCAGTCGGGGCGAATTTGAACTTCTGATTCGGGGACATCAGCATCGGGACGAAATTTTGCTAGAGTGACTTGTTCATCTAAGGAGCGAAGGGCTTGTCTTCCGGCTTGAGCTAAACTTTTTGTATCGTTACCCTGAAGAATGACATCAATATCTGCTCCCCGTACTGGTGTATTACTAAGAATTAAACCCCGTACGCGTCTGGGAAATAAACGCAAACGAATTCCAGCTAAATTAAGTTTTTCAAATTCTTTCGATACTCTATCGCTATAAGTTTCAATATCCGTACCGGGTTTAAGGGTAATGTTAACAAAACCCCGTTGGGGGTTAGCAATGGTTGTTGTACCAAATAAAAAACCACCGACGGTGGAAAAAACATATTCTGTTTCTGGTTGACTCAGCAAAATTTCATCTACTGCAGTCATAACTTTTTGATTGATTTCCAAAGATGTACCGGAAGGAAATCGCGCAAATAAAGCTGCTTGTCCAGTATTAATTCGTGGCAAAATTTCCTGGGGAATTTGTTTTGCCATCCAAAAACTACCACTACCCAGAAAAAATAATATTAGGATTAGGGTTAATAATCTTTGCCGGAGTATTTTCCGTAGAACTTTAGTGTATGTGTTGGTGGCAGCATCAAAACGGTTATTAAATTTTTTCAGCAGCCAAAACTTACTCAAATTACTGGAAAATTGCCATGCTAACATCCTCGATGCCAACATTGGTACAACAGTTATAGCTACTACAATTGAAGCGCCGACAGCAAAACTAATTGTCAGAATTAATTCATTAAATATCAATGATATAAATCCACCAATAAGCAAAAAAGGTAATACTGTCACTAGGTTTGTGCTGGTGGAAGCAACTAAAGCCGATTCAACTTCCTGACTACTAACCTGAGCTTGTTGGATAATTGTTTGCGAGTCAACCCTTGAGTAATTTGGTAAATGACCTTCTATCCGAGTTTTAAATCCTTGGGTAATATTTTCCAGCATAACGATGGAGTTATCCACCACAATCCCCACGCCTAAAGCTAAGCCACCCAAGCTAAAAATATTCAGGGATAAATGAAACAACCCCATTAAAATCATTGCTGCTAAAGTCGCAAGGGGAATTGCTAAAACAATGATGAAGGTTTGTCGCCAAGAACCGAGAAAAAGTAAGACTGCGATCGCAGCAAGTGTGGTACCAATTAATCCCGACTTTGTTAAGTTAGCGATGGAATTACGGATAAACTGCGATTCATCTAAAGTTGTTGTAATTAAAGCTTCTGGAGGAATAATACCCGATGCTTGGAGTTGTTTGAGGCGGGCTTTGACTCCATCAACAACGTTAATAGTATTAGCTTCAGACTGCTTTTGAATACTGATCTTGACTGCGGATTTGCGATTGAGGAGAACAAAAACTCTTTGATTTTCCGTTCCATCAATAATTTCGGCAAAATCGCGTAAATAAACCCGATTATTCAAAGCAGAAGCTGTACTGGTAGAATTTGAAGCAAGGTTAAAAGAAAGATTCCTGATTTCATCTGCACTACGAAAACGCCCAACTGTACGACTCAAGGGCTCGGAATTTTCTCCTAAAATTCTTCCTCCTGAAATATCTTGATTGCGGTTTTCTAATTTATCTAGTACGTCATTTAAACCAACACCAAAAGCCTGTAGGCGTTGTAAATCGATATTAATTCTAACTTCTTCTTCAACACCACCCGATACATCCGCTCCCGCTACACCATTTACCACACCAAGTTCCCGAGCAATTTCTTCTTCGGCAAAAATTCGTAGGTCAACTCCCTGTAACCTGGGAGAAGTTAAAGCAAACTCATAAACTGGTGACTGAGAAGGATCGAATTTAAAAATCCGGGGTGCTTCAATAGTTTCTGGAAGCCGACCTCTGGCTCTATTAAATGCAGCAGTTGCATCATTAAGAGCTTGGTCAATATCACTTCCTGCTTGAAAAAACAAATCTAGACTGATGCGTCCCTCACGGGTGCGGGAATATACTTGTTCTACACCTTCTGTGGCTGCAAAAGCTTCCTCTAAAGGTTTAGTAATTTCATCGATCGCGACTTCTGGAGAAACTCCCGGTGCTTCCACACGAATTCCAATGCGAGGATAGGTAATTGATGGCAGCAAATCAACTGGAATTTGAGTAATTGAGAAAACGCCAAGTACAATTACAGCTAAGGTAAGGATAAATGTGGCAATGTGGCGACTAATCGAAATTCTACTGATACTAAACCCACTATTTGAGTTATATTTCATCGCCTTTCTTCTGCCTGTTCGGTTTCGGAAATAATCGACATCCGCACGATATCTCCATCCTGTAAAGGTTTGCCACCACTATTCACCACAAATCTTTCTCCGGCTTTTAAACCCGATAAAACTTCAACTTTGCCATCTGCTTTTTCCCCTAGGGTAACAGTTCTGGCTATAATTTTTGTTTTACCATCTTTTTGTATTACTACATACACCGTACTATTATTACCCGGAGATGTAAAAGTAGTTTCCTTGAATGAAGAAGTAATATTTCCCTTACTTTTACCTTGGGATTTATCTGGAGATTTATCTTGAGTATTCTTGGTCTGAATCGCTTTTTGGGGTATTACTACTCGAGGTTTTGTCGCAGGAGCAAAATTAACTCGTGCGAGTAAGCCACTACCAATTCTTTGATAACTATTTGCAATAACGACTTCTACAGGTATTAGGCGGTTATTTGTAGCTGGAAAAATTCGTTTCACCTTTCCCGGGTACACTTTATCAGGAAAAGCATCTAATCTTAATTCAACTAACTGCCCAACTTTTACTTTTCTTAGATCGAGTCCTGAAATTGGTACCTCAACTTTAACTCGACTTAAATCGGCAATTTTTAAGATTTCATTACCTGACTGCAAAAAATTTCCCGGCTCTGCTAATTTTTCAATTACGATCCCGGCGATGGGGGAAATAACCCTTGCTTGGGTGCGTCGTTCTTGGGCTTGGGCTACTACTGCTTGTTGAGCGATAACTCTACCTTTGGCTGCTGCAACTGCTTGTTTTTCAGTTGCAATTTCTTCTTCTGCAGCACGCACGGCTTTTGCTGTTGTTTTAGCTCTGGTGTCAGCTTGTTCTGCTGCTTGTTTGGCGATCGCTCCAGATTCTAAAAGTTTCTGTTGTCTCTGGGCTTCTATGCGAGCTTGTAATAGTTCCAACCGTCTTTGCTCTAATTGAACTCGAGCATTTCTGACCTGATTTACCGCGCGAGCAACTTCAGATTGACGCGCAGCAAGTTCTGCTTCGGCTTGATTTAAATTAGTTTTGAGGATCGCATCATCTACCTGTCCAATTACTTGCTGTTGTCTGACGGTATCTCCCACCTCTATATTCATTGCCAACAACTTACCTTCAACTTGAGAACGCATCGTAATAATTCGAAATGGCTTGGTTGTACCAACATATTCTCGAGTTTCTCGTAAAGGTTGCAGCCTCGCGATCGCAACATCAACAGCGGTACTTGTATTTCTACCACCTATGCGTTTTTCAACTTGTCCTTGCACCCCTTTTCTCTGCAACTGCTCAGATTGATTTTTTTGAAAGTCACAACCAGTGGCGATGGTTGTCATACTCAATACCCAAGTAATAAAGATTAACTTGAACAAAAATCCTGGATACTGGTTTTGGGGATCGCCAGCAGAGTATCTAAATCTTATCCTACATTTTTTCATGCCCGTGGATTTAAGTTTTGTAGGTAAGCAGGGATCACTATCTGGAGTTTCACATATTTGGCTGGAGTGAAAGAAATGCAGCATTTTGATCTGTTCTTAGGAGATAACGGGATCGCAGCTATTCTCAATTAACAAGTTCGATCTTTTTACTCCGAGTAGGGTCTCAAGATCATTTTAGTTTAAAAAAGTTGCTCCTATGATTCCTTAGTTATAATTTTCCTGTCGAAGTACATAAAGTACATAATTTACTTAGAAAATCTTGGAATATAAATTAATCTGTCTGTGAGTATCAAATAAATTAAACACTAGTTAAACAGACAAAATATTAATTCTCAAAAGAAAAAAGTTCAGACCAGCGTTAGCGCTTCAAACAAAGAAATATTAAGTAACCTTGATTTTTCTCGTTAGATTAATTTTCTATCAATTTGCTTTTAAATAACTCTTCTGTACCCACTGGTGGAGGTTTCATTAAGCAAAAACTAGTACATGCGGGAAAAAAAACTAAAAATAAAAATTCAAATGCTTTTCCACAAAAGCATAATGAAAACTTATGTCGTGAGAAAAATGTTCTTCTTTAACAAATTTATTGTATTAAAAAATATTTGAATTGCTCAATAAATAGTGAAAATACTCACGTATGTTTATTGTTTTACAAGCTTTTTGAGAAAAAACCTCATTAAAATAAAATAATTTCATTTAGTTTAATGTATTCAGAGATACAGTTTTTTAATAATTTAATGAATAGGTACTCATTAATAGATGCATCAAACTTTGCTAAAGTAATGATTATCCAATTCAGATACTGGTTAAAGTTTTATATCAATAGATCGGAAAACTGTTGTTAATCCGGTCAGAAAAACGTTATGAAGCCAGTATCTAATTTTGTTAATTAAAACTTCACTGCAAGGAAAGCCCCTGAGAAATGATAGAAGAGCAATCAGTACATCAAAATACAAAGAATTGCATTTTCCAGAGGCTATTAGAGTGAAATAAAACCTATAATTATAGGCTTATATAGCTTTGGTGCTATTGGTGCTTTCCCTAAAAGTGCCAATTTTAGGTTTTATTAATTGAAATGTAGATAATATAAAGCAATGGACTCATGCGTGTTTTCAGGAGTTCAGACAATTTTTGGTTATACAAATAACTGTCTGTCTTCAATGACATTGAAACCTATTATCAAATCATTAAGGAGAATCATAAAAACTATAATTACTGAGGAAAATAAGCCAAACTCAAAAATATTATCTTTCGGGAAGTATCACTTAAAAGCTCATAAAACGAGATATGTGCATCTCTCAAAAGATACAGATTTTAGAAGTTGTCTTAGTTTAATTTCTCATAAGCTTAGATGTCAGAAACTAAGGAAGAAGTATCCGAGGAAAAATTTTTTACGACAACAAAAATTTCCAACTAAACAACTAAATACTGGGGAAATGATTGTTAATGATTCTTTTTTATCTTCTCTCTATTCAACTCCTGTAGGTTTTACGGGATTGCAAATGCTAATGATAATCAATAATCAAGATAAATGGTTGCAGCGGTTACCACAATATAGAGATTCTATTTATCAATTAGCTCAGATAAAACGGACACTGATTTTGTTAAAAACTAAAATCCACAGAATCAATTACAACAAACTGGAGTTTCTAGCTACACGTAAATTGAATGGGATATTATCAAACTTGCCCCAAAACTGGATAAAATCAGAATTTCCTCCTTTAAGAATAAGAAACAACTACACGTCAGAATTTTTCTTGACGAAAGACCTAATCGATATCTATTCAAGAAAAGATAGAATTCAGGCTATTCTTGGGGGGTATACATTCCTCAGTTTTTATCTAGGAAAAATAGGTAGCAAAATAGATATATTCATCCAGAAATACATAAATAATACCTGGCGAATGTTGAGACTAGTATCAAAAAGTCCGTGTGACCAAATAAGTCAGGTTAAGGCATGCCAAGACTATCGACCAGGGGACTATAAATATAGCAATCTTACTATTGCAAATCAAGTATCTCGGCTTCAAATATGTCCTCAGATAGATTTTAGTGAATTGACAAAGAAAAATAAAACTATTTACTCGGGATTTAGATCATTACAATCTTGTCACCCTAGTTTGCAAAAGAGAAGACTGAGTGATGAGTTGGGAAAAATAGTGAATACATACAATCATTCCCATCCTATTTCAACACCATTTAGTAAGGAATATATAAAAAAGTCTAGGAATGTCTTAATAAGAATTAGTAGTAGAAAACTATTGGGGAATATTTCCTTTGTCTTTTATCCTGATTTAGTACCCAACACATTGAAAAATGTTTCATTGAATATCAGAGCTAGACAAACTATTAGAACTGTTGATTCAAGGGGCTCTGGGCAAAAGACTAGTATTAATCTCTCAATTGGATTGTACCGTCTTAAAAGTGGCAGAATCATTATTGACGGATATGATATTTACCTATTTTTTTTAGAGTTCTTGCAAAAGCAGTTAAGGGTGATACTGCAAGAATATTTCTCCTCTCTAGTACTATTTTCAACCGCATAACTTTATACAATTATAGTTTTAACCTCGAGCCAAAATTTATAGTCTTTAAGTTCGTCGGATTATATATGTTTCATGCTGACATACATTTTGGGGTTATTACACACTTTCAAGAGAATCTGAATCATCTTGTATGCGGTAAAAACAGTAGAAAATAGTAATTCCTAGAGCCTTAATGACAAATCTTATTATTCTGAACTTAGGTGAGGTTACTAGTTATTTAGACACTAATTATCTCCACCTAGCGCAACAGAACATATCTCGCTTTTTTACCTACCTTAATTGACATAGATCATATCTTTAGTAAGTTGATTGTAAGCTAAAAGTTATCTGCTCTCTGCAAGACTATTTTCATCATTATTATAATTGTTGTTTTGCTTCAGAAGCAAATAACTGGCAAAAGTATTGATGATAACTAGTGACTCTTTCTTCAAGTCTAATTAGGTATCAATTAATAACTATACAATTTTGACTATCATAGGTATTCGGCTATCAAATGAAATAGATTTTTCCTAATGATGCACTGGTTACAGAAATTAGTTATAAATCTTTTTTAACTACTTAACAATAGAACTTAATGGAGATGCCTATTACAATTTTTGACTTAGTCAAAAGCACTTATTTTGACATTTATTTTATTTATACACCGAAAGAATAATTTGAATAAGTTTGGATGAAGTAATGATGGATAAAAATCATTGGAACATAAAAAATATCCAATATTTATGACACCATTGTGGTGGTATGATGAATAAATCAAGTTTGTGCTAATTTTATATAAAAAATTATGATTTTCTAATAAAATTGTGCAGTAAATGAAAAAGATTATTTACTGATTTAATTAATGCTGAGTCATCAGATATGAGCCTGAAATGTGAAGTAAATCATTACTTCTTACGACACATGAATCCAAAGAAATTTTCCTCATTTTAAAGTATTTATCATGAAAGTATAAATGTTAGATAAAAATCAATTAAAGGAGGGACAAAAATTAAAGTTGCACAACAATATCCTAGGTATATAAGCATAGTTAGTACATTTAGTTAGGAATATAGATAAGGCATATCAATGACAATATTAGAAGGGGTAAATGAAAAATATTAGGCTTCTATAGCACTAAACGTGTTGAACATAAAATTGGATTGATTAATAAGTTAATGAATGGTTCATCAAATACTTTGTATGAGATATGTTAATAAGTTCGCCGTACTTCAATTACTTTTCTACTCAGGATGTGAAGCTTTTAAATTAAGTAAAAGATAAGTACTACCACTAACATAACGAAAATCTACTATTCATAAATACCTAATTCCTAACAGTAATAAAGGTGGAGGTAAGCATGTTGTAAACATCAAGTTAATCAGAGGAAATTAAGGTGATGTAATAGAGAAATAGCTGTTCTTGAAGTTCAAATGATTTTACTTGACTGTACGATTAATATTTAACGGAGATATAGCTCTGTTAAGAGTGCTGACAACAGGAAATAGCATGACTTATGGGAGCAAGTTTATAATTGTCAAATATTACTGAGATATCAAGCGTCTTGCAAATATTTCTAAACAACTCACACAACCATTTACAGAGTTTTTTTTGCTATCATAGATTTTTTGTAATTGTTTTAACTTGGGTGTAAATCACAAGAGAAAAAGCAAAAAATGTAGTACAATTCACAATTCCGGTCAGATATTAGTCACAAATAAACTCATACATTTTTTAACCCCATAACTGAAGACTACAAAACTATGAATCAAGATATTGCTGGCAGTAGTAGTAATAATTTAGAAAAAACACTTAATTCTGAACAATTTGATCGAGTCATAGAAGCAATTCTGGCTGGAAAGTATTCTTGGGCTTGTGTCTTGATGCTACGTTTTACAGGTTATAACCCATTACATTACATTCCTTACCGAACTTATAACCGATTACTCAAAGAAAATACCCCTGGGAAAAAGAGTAAAAATCAGCAGCAAAATAATAACGTTAAGATTGCTCGAGAAAATTCTGCAAAGAATAACCAAACGAATGTTGCGCCCAGTTGCTTAAGTCAAATTAAAGACTTACCTTATCTTGAAGTGGTGGGGAAGCAAAAAACTCAAATTAATGGTGCCAAACTCGAGCATTGGTTAGGAAAAAAAATCAATGAGTATCAGTCAAAAAAATCAGAAGTGCAGTCAGCAACAGGTAATAGCACTAACCCTTCCTTGAAGTTTTGTAATTTGAATTGAAGTCTCTATTGATTGCATAGATATCGTAGTTGCGTACCATTTTATCAAAAATGTCATGCTGAGAATACTTTAACAGCATGGCTTTTGCGTGTAATAGAGTGTATTATTTTATTAATAAATACTCGATTCTTAAAAACTTATGGTTTATCAAAAATAATTTGCCAAAGTGGCAATTAATTTTTATCGTCTTATTTTAAATTAATTACAGTGTCGTCAAACTTGATATTCGCAATAACAGCGATTTTCAGAGGTAAGTTTCATATCTAAACATATGTAATCAAACGTAATAAATATAGGAAGTTAAAGATAATAGAAGTTTTCATGATTCACTAAGCTATCTTCACTATTTGTGGTGGTTCATTTTCTGAATATCAATATATTATTAGTAAAGATATATCTTGTCCTCATATCTTTCATACTTTCAATTATTGATACGGAAGCTGAAAAGTGGTGATATTTCATAGTGTTTGAATGTAAATTTTATATTTTTTTCTACCCTATTATTATGTTTATAGCCTCTTTCCTTCTAATGAAATAAATTACTACTTATATTGTGTAAGAAGTGATTATATTTTTTCTGGAAGCTAGTGTATATAGTTTCCAGATTTTTTATATGAGGAGAAATTCAGATCCTATCAATATTAATTGGTTCACAGTAAACAAAATCAATTAATTAAAGGGAAAATTCTGTGAGTCAGCGAATAATACTTCAGAACTAGTTGAGTTATTTAAGAAATCATTAAGACTGATGCAAAATTAACGTAATTGCGTGATTACGTTAGCACGCAGCGTCTTCGTTAGAACAAGTGATAGCTACGTATACATCCTGCGGACACCCTATACTAACGTTGCGTAAGTCCTGATCATTTAAGAAATCACTCCTCAAATAGATGTAAACTCGCATATTGTTGTTATAAAAGTTACTCAATATCCTGTTTTTTTGTAAAGCATGTTTTCTAGTAAACCCAAAACTATTTTAGTTATAACTGAATGCAGAGATATATTTTATCCTCCGAGCTTAATAAACATAGCCATAACCAGTTCTGATAACTAAACTGTATGGGATAAGATAAATGTTACATCTTAACCAACGTGTACAAATTCATCCGGTTTGATAACTATATATAAATTAAACTTGATTTATATTTTTATATTTGCTTGTGATTCCTATTTATGTTTTGAGAATCTGTTTAGTGATTTTATTTTTATAATTGCTTGCAAATCAAATTAGGATTACTCTGCACTCTAATCCTAGAGCATCGAAGTAAAATCCTGAAAAGCTTGCTGTAAAAGAGAAACAGCTCTATGTATTAATCTTTTAAGTTATTGAGATTACTTGGGTATTTATACCTTTAGTTAAAAAGCAATCCTTTATTCCTAACTAATAGTTTGGGATGAAAACTGCTCAAGAACTTAAACTAGCTAGATCTAGTGACAATAACTTAATAGCTTGTAAGTTTAAGCTGTTTTATTACGCTAAGTAAAGTTTTTAAAGCTTTTGCCAATAATTCATAAATTTTAAGTAAAAACCTGACTATACTAAAAAAAAAACTTGACTAAAGCTAGAGATTTTGACTACAAGTAAATCTAAAGGAATAATTTTCCTTCGCCAATAGTAATATAGCTTAATTGCTGTACTGTGTTGCTCTTAACCACATTTGCTAATGTGTAACAATTAATTTATACTATTTATTGCTTCGCATTATCTTATGGGTTGTTGTTCTAAAGCGAAAAACAAGCAAAAATTGGATTGAATTGTTATTAGCGAAGCTATATAATGACTCTGGGATTATTCAATAAGTGTTCCGTTGTCCATAGTCAGTATTAAATATGAAGTCATTTAATTGATAAGGTGGGTGGTTAAATGACTGAGAGTGAGCTATTTTTTTGTAAATAAATCAAATGAATTTATCGCCAATTGCTAACTAGCATTAGATATTGATTTTATTCTTTTAGTCTTATACTTTACACTTCAAGTAAAGTGACACTTGCTAGAATTGTGCGAATACTGCTCAAGTAAAAATACTGACAACTATCTGCTATTTTCTGTATATTTTGTAAATAGCTGACAGGTTTTTGTAAAATAATTTTGTTTAGGTGAGGTATATCAACAGAGTCTTCTTATTATATTTAATTAAATTTTTGTAGAGATAAAGATAAGTCTTATCTCAAGGAGATTTAAAAGTTAAAAAACCTTCTAGGATTTTAAAATCCAGAAAGAATCTTGTAGTTATACGGATCGACACAATTACCTAACAACCGAAGGATTTCCCCCAGATTCACAACATCCGAGGGGCAAGATCCAACGGTTAGTTGCATACACTCGCAAGGACTGTTAATTTTATAACAGTGTGGACAAAATACAGCTGTCAAACCTGGGCTAGAGGTTTAGAACAACAGCTATGGCGTACTTTTTTGTCAACTTTGACGATTCATAACAACTTATAAGAATAATGGCACATCACTTCACTAATCAGCAAGTGTTTGCGTTCAAGCATTCACTTTCATTAAATTCACCTCAAGTTTTCAGAGTTGCGCAATCGGGCTTCTGTAGGTTTAAAGATACTTGTACTTATACTTACACTTATTCTGATACACATCAGATAAATACTTGTGTTACTTAAGAAACTGCTTTTATTTAATCAGAACTTACGCAATTGTCACCATACACCGGTGGTGCGTGACACTTAAAACCTTGTTCATACGTTCAGGTTAACTCGCTTGTGTCACGCACCCTACAAGAAAAATGTGCCGGTTGCGTAAGTCCTATTAATATTTGTTTTTGTTGTTAATCCTTTTTAATCCTTTTAATGAGTTTCCACTTTACTGCTGGAAGCTAAGCTTAGTTTAACGCGTAATATTAAAAGTTAAATAAAATACATATATAAGCAAAGCATATGTCATCAGTATTTTCACATACTAGACTGGGCGAATACATAGCTAAGGCATTGGGTGAAGCACTTTCAGAAAAAGAACTACAAAAATGCCTACAATCAGTAGAAATTATTGAGCCAGCAGTAGCAACTCTGTTTTGGCAATCAAGACTTGTAGAACCAGGCATATATATAGTATTGGAGGGAAAAGTTAGACTGCTTGACGAAGCAGATAATTTAATGTCCACCCTGGAGAGCGGTTCATCATTTGGAGAAGCAACTTTATTCGACGCAACTAAGTTTCAAGCCTACGTAGCAAGGTCTTCAATGAATTTGAAGCTTTGTTATTTAAAACAAGAGGGTATTGAGAGTTTGATAAATAAATATCCCCAGATCGATGTTCGCTTAAAGAAGCGGTCTGAAAGCTGGGATTTACTAATGTTATGCCGCCAAAATTCACAACTTCTGGGAAGTGACTCTACAGAAACAACGATGCAAGCTTTATCGTTGTTTAAATCCCATTCTCTTAATACTTTAGATGAAATATCTCTTCCCAAGAATGTCAATTTATGGATACTGCGACAAGGAGAACTTGTTAATTCTGAGGAAAAGAAATTAAATCCAGGAATTATTTATGACTCTTCTGTTTTAGAAACTACTTGTTGGCAAGCAACAAAAACTACAATTGTTTACAGTCTGAGTGATTCCGATTGGATTGAAGCTCTTAAACATTGTCCAGCATTAGCAAATTTTACTGAATCTGAAATAGCAGAAGAATCTGTTAAAAATAAACAAAAGACTAAACCCAAGGCATTACCAAAAAAATTTAATCCAAGCAACAATGTAATTCCTTTTCGTCCCCCAACAGCCAAACGAGAGAAAAAACCAGAAAAACAACTTTTATTTCCCACTCCGAAGGTGAGGGTTAAGCATTGGTGGGAACGTTTCACTCGCCAATATCCATTTTATGCTCAGCAAAGTTCCTCTGACTGCGGTGCAGCTTGTTTGGTAATGATTAGTCGCCATTGGGGTAAGCGTTTAAGCATTACTCGCCTACGAGATTTAGCTAATATTAACCGCAATGGAGCATCATTGCAGAGTTTGGCTGCAGCGGCGGAAAGCATTGGTTTTGTCACCAGACCCGTCAGAGCCAGCTTTGATAAATTGGCACAACAAACTTTACCCTTAGTTGCTCATTGGGAAGGTAAACACTATATTGTTGTGTTTGAAATTAATCGTAAACAAGTAATAGTATGTGACCCAGGGATTGGTCAACGTGCTTTAACTCATGACGAGTTTAAAACTGGATGGACTGGTTATGCGTTGTTGCTCCAACCAACAGTTCAATTTAAAGAAGCACAAGAAGAAAGTAGCTCTTTGTGGCAGTTCTTTGAGTTGCTTAAACCCCACACTAAAGTACTACTGGAAATTTTAGTTGCTTCTTTACTACTCCAGGTATTTGGATTAATCACACCAATATTTACCCAACTACTGTTTGACCGAGTAATTGTTCAAGGTAGTACTGTCACTTTAAATGCCATTAGTTTGGGGCTAATTATTTTTGGCTTTTTCCGGATAGTAATTAATGCTTTGCGGCAATATCTTTTAGCTCATACCGCTAATCGTGTCAGTGTTGCTTTGCTAGTAGGTTTTATTAAACATACTTTTCGCTTACCCTTGGGTTATTTCGAATCTCGTTATGTTGGGGATATAGTCTCACGTATCCAGGAAAACAAAAAAATACAACGTTTTCTAACTGGGGAAACACTATCAATCTTGTTGGACTTATTGACGGTATGCATTTATCTAACAGTAATGTTCTGGTACAACTGGTCCATGACACTGCTAGTCCTATTGATTGTGCCTCCATTCTTTATCTTGGCTTTTGCAAGTACTAGTATCTTGCGCAAAATGTCAAGAGAGATTTTTAATGCTGGAGCCGTACAAAGTAGTTATCTGATCCAATCCCTTAACGGTATTCGATCTATTCGCTCAATGGCAATTGAGCAAACAGTAAGATGGCATTGGGAAGAACTGCTCAACGATTCAATCAAAAAAAGCTTCCGAGCACAAGTTGTCAGCAACCGGATACAGATTATCAGCGGTAGTATTGATACTTTAATGACCACCGGATTGCTCTGGTACGGGGCATCCTTAGTTATTAGTAATCAAATGACTATTGGACAATTGCTTGCCTTTAATATGTTAATGGGTAACGTGATCAGTCCATTTAAGAGACTATCAGTGGTTTGGAATCAATTACAGGAAATATTTATTTCTGTAGAGCGAATTAATGATGTATTAGACGCACAACCGGAAGAGGATTTGTTATCCTCACCGCGTAAATCATTAAATAGGATTCAGGGTCATATTCGCTTTGATAACGTAACTTTTCGCTATCATTCGGAAAGTGAGATTAACATCCTAGAAAATATTAGTTTTGAAATTCAACCCGAGCAA
>NZ_JASJDK010000113.1 GCF_030065675.1 Mastigocoleus sp. MO_188.B34
TCGTTGCTTATTCCCAGAATTTGTTTTGTGCGGTGTGGGTATTCTTGAATATAATGAAGTGGATTTTTCATTTTGGTAGACGGTGAAAACTCCGTTCTACCATTTTTTTGGCACCAAGTTAATATTCCGGACAGGTCTAAAGTGTATCGCCTCTATTTTTTGTGGGTACGTTAATTTCAGTTGCAGTTCGCTCGTGCATTGTTTCTTCTAAATGCTCTTCATGTTGACGTTTTTTGCTTATTCCCGCCCTTGCTTCTTCTGAAATATTAGCGTGTTTGGATATTTCTAATTCCTCCGTAGCACGCTCATGCATTGTTTCAGCTAAATGTTCTTCGTGTTGGCGTACTCCAACCATAGCTTCGCGGGCTTTTTCTTCTACTGTCAAATCTATTTTTATGCTCTTGGGTATTTCTACTTCCAGTTTAGGTAACTTAAGTGTTAAGATCCCACGATCGAATTCAGCCTTTACTTCTCTATAATTAACAGCTACAGGTAGTGGTATAACACGACGAAATTGACCGTAACGAAATTCAGAACGGAACAAGCCTTTTTGGGAAATATACTTTTCTTCCTTACGATCTCCAGCGATAGAAACAGCTTCTTCGCTCACTTCAACCTCTAAATCTTTGCCATCTACTCCTGGCACCTCAGCCTGTAAGATAATATCTATATCTGTTTGTTTGATTTCAATAGCCGGTTTCCAAGCAGTATTTTCTGTGTGTTTAATTTCCATTAATTCATCAAATAGATGATTCATTTGATGTCGCAAAATATCTAAATCTTTTAGCGGTTGCCAACCAATCCAAGACATTTGCCTTCCTCTAATAATTTTGTTCGCAACTGAATCGGGAGCCAAAGCAAAGATGAAGAATAATTGTTTCCTAGCATCGGCTCTATTGTTAGATTAAGGAAAAAATTTGGGGAAGTTGTGAGGATAGATCGTAATTTATAAGATTTATAGGGTAATGGGAAAAATAAGTTACCAATTATCCATTTTGCTCTACATTGCTAAGCCTGAATGGTAAAGTAACTAACAATTTTTAAGTACATATATTAATATAACTTAACAGATTTTATGCTTTACTTACACCTCCGAAAACATCTTTCTAACCCTGATTTATAAAGTTAGGTGAAGTTTTATTCTTTTTTGGATTCCCTCATATTTTCCTCAAATTTATAATATATATTTAATCCACTTACAGCTTGGAACTTACAAATTGGAATTTATTTAAGATGGGGAAAGTAAAATGTTATCTACAAGACAATCTGAATTTATTAGCTTTTTAGAGAAACATTTTGGTATTTCTATTGCTGCGATCGATTTGGCTTTACGGGATATTGAGGATTGTCCTAGCTTATTACCAATGACACTTTGGCAATATGGATTGGTAAATATCTCACAGTTGGATGAAATTTTTGACTGGCTTGAAAGTTAAAAGGTGCTGAAAGTAGTGAATTAATGATTAATAAAATTTTATAAGTTAGCAAAAATCAAAGCGATCATCAATAGTATCTACTTGTTTAATAGATTTTATCCTTCCAAAAATTTATGAACAGTTAGGATTTGGGAGGATAATATATCGAGAATTTATCTCCTAAAATTAAATATGACATTACCCGTTCGATTCTCTAAAAATAGAATAATCATAAATTAAACTCACAAATCAATAAATTTAAAAACTAAATTAATTACATCCAGTATTTTCCCTATTCATATTGTAGAAACTACAAATGATAAGTCTCAAAAAAAATATCATTTATTTTTGTTTAGCACTATTGGCTTATTTAACATTTTTTACCTCATTTGCTCATGCCAGCAATCAGGTATTAGATGTGTATTTTTTTTATAACCAAGCTTGTCCCCATTGTGCTAAACAAAAGCCATTAATGCAATATATAGATCGAAATAATCAAGATGTTAAAGTACACACTTATGAAGTCACTCAATATCCAGATATCTGGGACAAATTCCTAGAAAAATATAAAGTTTCTAGCAGCGCGGTTCCAAGAACATTTATTGGAGAAAAAACATTCATTGGTTATAGTGAAGAGAATGGTGATTTAGAATATAACTCAATTTATACAGGTTACATAGGTTATAAAAATCAAATTATTCAGGCTATAGAATCAGAATTAGGTAAACAAATTAATGTTCCAGAACAAAATAGAATTTTCATTAATGCTTGGCAAATATTTTTGATTCCAGGGCTCTACGCCATAAGTTATTTATTTTTGCAGAATAAATTGCAAAGTGATCAAGCTAAAAGATATTGGTTTGGTGGTTTAATAACCACATTAATAATTAGCATATTTATTTTTATAAACCTTACTCCAGATACAGTAATTACAGAATTTTCTCAAAAACTCCCCTTCCCTTTATTCGTATCTATAATTGCCTTTGCAGATGGATTTAACCCTTGTGCTTTTACTGTTCTGATTATTTTGCTCTCATTGCTGACTTATACAAAAAGCAAAAGGGATATGACCATTGTTGGTTCAACATTTATCATCACTTCAGCAGTAATCTATTTTATTTTCATCATGATTATGGTACTGCTTGGTTCAATTTTTTTGGAAAAATATGGCAGTATATTCATGTTAATATTGGGAAGCATAATTACGATTGCTGGAATTATTAATATTAAAGATTACTTCTTTTTTAAAAAAGCTATATCTCTATCATTATCAGAATCACAGCAAATAGAAATTACTAAAAGAGCTAGCCGGATAGTCAGGGATGTGCAAACTGTGGGTCAAGATAAAAAGAAATTTTTTGCTGCATTACTGGGTACAATTTTATTAGCAATTATTGTCAATGTTGTGGAATTGGGATGTACAGCGATACTTCCTGTTGTCTATATGACTAGCTTAGTTAACTTTTGCACAGAAAATATTTGGCTCTGCTACGGATTTTGGACAGCTGTTTATGCTGCGATTTATATTATTCCCCTATTTGCAATTTTATTCAATTTTATTTATTCGTTTAAATCAGCCAGACTTACGGAGTTGCAGGGGAGAAATCTAAAGCTGTTTGGGGGAATTTTTATGCTGTTTTTCGGAATTATAATGATATTTAAACCAGAATTTTTGATGTTTGCTTAATTTATTCAACTTTAAGTAATAAGAAAAATAAAATATATTTATTAGGACTTACGCAACCGGCACATTTTTCTTGTAGGGTGCGTGACACAAGCGAGTTAATCTGAACGTATTAATAAGATTTTGAGTATCACGCACCACCGGTGTATTGTGACAATTGCGTAAGTCCTGTTTATCTAGGTATAGGACTCCTATTTGATTTTTGAAAAAATAATTGTTCCAAAAGCCTACCATATAAAGCCTTTCTTCAAAGTATACTTAGCAAGATTCAATTAGGATTCCTATAAGTCATTAAAATTAAGTCATTAAAATATTGAATTAAAAGAATTTTTATTTAAGTTTAATCTACAGTAACAATTGGTTATATTCTTTCCGTTTACTTTGGAATGATTTAAAAGGTGATTGAAAAAACTCTGAACCTTTGTTCATATAAAATATATAATTCTGATGCTAACGGATTTGATATTATGTGTCGTGCTAGAACCGTTGCTTCAGCCTTACTTACCTGGACAATCATCATCTTCCCTTGAAGGGGTTTTAGTTCCCTGAGAAAAATCAAAAATATCATTCTTTAGTTTTTAGTACAGCAATCAGATCTAAATCTTTCAACTGACGGCGAACTATAAACCCAGAAAGAATTGCAGTTATAATAATTACAATCAATGCAAACCCATAGCTAGCATTGGTAATAACTAAAGGAAGGCGATAAAGTTCTGATTGGTAAGCACTAGACATCAATGCACATAACCCGAACCCCATCATAAAACCTAGAGGAATCGCTACTAAGGTTATGATTGCTTGTTCCCCTAACAAAATAAAAGTAATTTCAGCTTGGGTAAAACCGATAATTCGCAGCGTTGCAAGCTCGCGACTGCGTTCCGAAAGTGCAATACGTGCGGCATTGTAAACTACTCCAAAGGCAATGATACTGGCAAATATAACCAAGACAGTGGTAAAAATACCCAAACTTTCAGCGATCGTTTCTTCAAACCTCTCAATTGCAGTTTTACGGATCGAGACACCAGCTACTGCAGGAGTTCGTTTGAGTAAATCATAAAGATCATTAAGAATATTTTCATCAACCATCAAATAAGCACCTGAGATTGTTCCGCCTTCGCGCATTAACTGATTTAGGGCTCTGATATTCATATACGCAGACATCCCTAGTAATTCATCAACTTTCCCCACAACTTGGACAGTGCGAATAGGTCTAGCCCCTTCCAACACTTCCACCGTTAAGAATTCACCTAAATCTACCCCCAGAGTATTTGCCAGTTGTGTTGTTAGTACAACTCCACTACTAGGTAAGTTTACAGAATGTAAATTGCGGTTAATTAAACGTCGTAATTCAGCTTCAGGATTAATTCCTGTTAAGGCACTACGATAACTACGATGTTCAAAGCGCAGTCTCACCCCTACAGTACGAAAAGGTTCGGCATATATAACCCCAGGTAAATGTTCGACCTCATATCTTGCTCGTGCGGAACGCGGTTCGTTGAAAACAATAGTTACATCCTCACGTTGGACATTACGGAACTGTACATCAATAATATGTACCATCACATCAGAAAAATAACGTCCGACCACTAATATGGCTACAGCCAAAGCAATTCCTAAGGCAGAGAATAAAGCCTGGAATGGTTTGCGTTCAATGTTACGTAGAATTATTCTAACTGCGGGAGAAACTAATTGTTGCAACCCTAAGCGTTCTAAAAGAGTTGCTCGGAACTGTGCTGGTGGTTCGGGACGCATTGCTTCTGCTGGTGGTAAAGAAATTGCTTGTTTTACGGCAACAAAAGCTCCAAAAATACCCGAACCACCGCTAATAAAAATTGCCCCTAAAATCAAACCTAAGCTTGCTTCGTAGCGCAGCAACGGAAAATTAAAAAATCTTGTGTAATTTTGGGTGACAGCTATGCCAAACCATAAACCCAAAGCAGTACCGAGAAAAGCACCAAAAAAGACAATGATTAGGACAAATTTTAAATAGTGTAAACCAATACTGAGATTGTTATAACCAAAAGCTTTGAGTACTGCAATTTGGTCGCGCTGGGTACTAACTAAACGAGAAAGTAACATGTGCAACAAAAATGCTGCGATCGCGAGAAAAATTATCGGTACAAAGATTGCAGTTCCTTGAAGTCCCTTAATTTCGTCAGATAGAAAGCGGTTGGAAATTTGGTCTTCTCGAGCGTAAGCACCCAATCCACCATACTTCTCCAAAAGTTGATCCAGTCGAAAGATTACCTCTTTTTCGTTTGTCCTTGGCATTAATGTTAACGCTACATCATTAAATGCCCCATCCATATTAAAAGCAGTACCTAAAGCCTTACGACCCATCCACAGGACACCGAATAGTTTATCATCAGGAAGAAAATCTCCAGCGCCGCGAATTGCATAAACATACTCTGGTGAAAGTGCGACACCAACAATTTGTAACTTTTGCCAGCGTCCATTAATTACTGCTTCAAGATTGTCGCCCAATTTTAGATTATTAGCTTTAGCAAAAGCTTCACTAATTAAAACTTCATCACTCTTACCCGGTTCGATATAACGCCCTTGACGAATATATAGATCGTTGAGGATTGGCGTTCGCCGTTCTGGAATTGAAACCAGTCTACCAGTAGCTGGTTCTGAAAGGTTGGGAACATCAAGAGTCACATCAACCACAACCCTTGTATTTACCTGCATTACCCCTGGAATATCTCCAATCTTCCTGGTTAAGCTTTCTGGTGCTCGTTTTAACTGTACAAAAACCTGTGCAAAACGATAGTTCTCATAATAAGTTGTCTGGGAAAGTTGCAGAGAATCATAAGCACTCAACATACTGACAAAACTGGCAATTCCGCAAGCAATAACTAAAGCGATCGCAATAATTTGACCGCGCCAGTGGAGAATATCTCGTAGTAATTTTTTATCCAGGGCTTTCATTAAATTACGACAATCATCCCTAAAGTTTTAATCTTCTCCGTTCCCCGTTCTTTTTTCCCTTAAAAAATCACCACTCCAATTCTTCAGGTTTTACTTTTGTTTTATTAGAATGAATACTGGTAATCTCACCACTACGCATAGTTATAACCCGATCTGCCATTGCTGCAATTCCAGCATTATGGGTAATTACTGCTGTCGTCGTTCCAAGTTCCTGGTTTACCCGTTCTAGTGCATCCAATACTAGTTTACCTGTTTGGAAATCAAGGGCTCCAGTAGGTTCGTCACATAGTAAAACCTCTGGACGTTTAGCGATCGCGCGGGCGATCGCTACCCTTTGTTGTTCACCTCCCGACATCTGGGATGGAAAATGATTTAAACGTTCCTCCAAACCAACTAATTCCAGTGCTTCTTCCGGACGCATGGGATTTGAGGCAATTTCGGTGACAAGAGCAACATTTTCCCGTGCGGTAAGACTAGGAATCAGATTGTAAAACTGAAAAATAAAACCCACGCATTCGCGCCGAAAACGAGTTAGCACCGCATCATTAGCATCTGTTAAGTCCCGTTGGTGAAAGAAAACATAACCACTAGAAGGTATATCCAGTCCCCCAATAATGTTAAGTAAAGTTGATTTTCCGCTTCCAGAAGGTCCTAACAATACTACTAATTCCCCTTCATAAAGGTCGAGGTTAACTGAGTGGAGCGCCTGCACCTCCACTTCACCCATGCGATAAACCTTGGTGATTTCTTGGATATGAAAAATTACTTTTGGTGGTGAATTTGCAATAATATTTTGCATTTACTGAATTTTCTATGAAGCTTCTGTGAAGCTAAAATCTTCTTCCAGATTTGAATATGGGAAAATTACAAAATACTATTTTTGAGATACGCCCTGTCGTTCTGGTAGTAATTTTTTGTGAGCTAGATATTCATGAAGTTCTTTTGGCTTAACTTGACACAAATCTTTCGCTAACTCAACTAACTTGAGATTTTTAGGTAATATGGGTAGGACAATGTCTCGCATCAATCCTAAAATTCGATGTTCGGCAATCAAAAGTAAATGCCCAGTTTTATAAACCCGAATTAAACTAAAAATTTGGTTAGAAATATTTTGAGCAAAGCGCCGTTCAAATTCAACCATATGATTTTCACGGTGGTCGTCATAGCTATGGGCTCGAGCCCCTGCACCACGGTTGCGTCCGGTTTTAGTGTTAGCCCAAAGTTCTTGACCTGCCAATTTCTTAGTTGGATTATGTAAAGCTTCCCGTTCGATCAAATTTGGTCCAAAATCATTATCAGCTAATTCGTCTAGTTCCAAAGTCAAAAATCTTGCCTTTGTACTATCAATTACTGCAACGAGAAATCTTGTGTGTTCGAGCGATGTATTAACGTTCATTTTCCGTATAATTTCTATGAAACGATACCGCTTGATTCTGAATTTATGAGGTTTAGATTTATGAGAGTTTACGCTTTAATTCAACAGAAAAACTAAGGTTTGTGATTTACGATAGGTTCTAAAAAATGTTTACTTTGCACAAGCCTTTTTTAGAAATCTGTTTTGAAAAAGAAATTGCATAAATCTCGTTTATTTTAAGGTTAGACAATAAATATGAGGAAATCGTGAGGAAAATGATGTCAACAAAAGTCTAAAGAGAAATAAATTTATTTCTTAGCTGTATATAAAAAAAGCTGTAATTAAACTCAACCCCAGCGCACTTAACAAAATAGTTGCACACCATCGAGCTAAGAACATTCCACCAATAAATGAGGCTAGTAGAGCTTTGACAACTGTATTCACCGTTGCAGCAATTAGAATTCCTGTCGCTCCAATTGGAAGGGGCAAATTTCCTTGGGTCGCCTGTGCTAAAGATAAACTCACTGCATCTACATCTGCTATTCCTGAAATTGCTGATAGCGCATAGATACCCGTATTTCCAAACCAGCTTTGGGCTGCACGAACAAGGACAAATAAAATGCTCAAAACCACAGCAAAACCGAAAGCTGCTCCCAACTCGACTGGATTATTTAGCTTTAACTGTGCTGATGATGGATTTTGCTTGACTTGAGTCGCTATAATAACCGATGCCACAAGCGGAACAATAGCCAATAAACCCAACGGAGCCGTAAGCCAGGGAAGTAAAGCAGGATTGACAACTCCCACTTCAATTAGCAGACGAACAGCCATAGTCGCAGCAGCAAGAGAAATACCCGCACCTAGTAAAGCAAAATTTCCCTTTTCCTTCCGCGCCATTCTTCCGTAAGCAACCGTAACTGCTGTGGATGAAACTAATCCACCAATGATCGCAGTTGCAAGCAAACCAATGCGACTCCCAAAGATTCGCATTGTAAAGTAGCCAATATAAGAAATACCTGCAATTAACAGTACCAACCAACCAATCGTCCGAGGATTCAATGCTTCCCAAGGACCAATATTATTATTGGGAAGTAGAGGAAGTGCAACTGCTGCGACTATTAATAGTTGTAATGTGGCAATTAGTTCTCGTCGATCTAGTTTTCTCAGAATTTGGTGTAGTTCCCGTTTACATCCGAGTAACACCGCTAAAATAACAGAACCTGCAACCGCTTCACTTTCAAAACCACTTACAGCTAATGCACCTAAAACAAAGGTGATTAATAAAGATAATTCAGTTGTGATCCCAAAATCCTGGGTATCTTTGACAGTCATTATGTAGGACACAGCAACCATTAGCGCTAGACCAAAAAATGTCACCGCTAGGAAACCGGCACCAAACTTTTCCCCTAAAAGGGCTGACATACCGCCAAATAACCCTATGGATGCAAAACTCCTCACACCTGCGACCCGCAAACCTGTGGGACTTTTTCGGCTTTTCCAACCGCGTTCCATACCGATAATCAGACCCACAGCAAGGGCGATCGCTAATCTAAATGCAGTTATGGTATTCATTTTGACGACTAATTAAGCGGTTAATTAATGTTAATTAACCCTCAGTAATGATTAAAAAGCTGGGATTAAAAAACTGGGATTGCAGTTATAGCCAGTATTAGCAAAACTAACAAAATCAACACACTTATTTTGAGAGTTACATGTTTAATTACGTCGGATACTGAAATATCAAACATAGTTCCACCTCCAAGGCAGCCTTTTTCCCAAGATTTGAGGCTTCTCAAAACTAATGGCTGCTTATATATTTATTGTCTAATACAAATATCTGAGGTAAAGCTGAATTAACATTTCTTTGCTGTTTTTATGTAACATACTAGCAATATTTACATTTAAACTTTGCAATACAATAAAGATAACTATGCGCGTTACATTAATTAATATGGCAGAACCTCTCCCCTAACTCTGCATGCATTAAAGATTGATGGTGAGTGTCAATCTTCTCATTGACAGTAACTCTTGGTTACTTTTACTTCTCAAGCAAATGTTTTTTAAATACTTATTGATAGACACAACACTGGAAAAATAATCATACCCCAAGGTCATGCAATGGGTTTGGAATTAATGGGTATGGAATTAATTGGTGTGGAACTTCAATCTAGCAGAACCAGGTAAAACAAATGAACAAAACTTTTGCAACAATTGACGGGAATGAGGCTGTTTCCCGTGTTGCTTATCGTTTAAATGAAGTAGTTGCAATTTATCCGATCACCCCGTCATCACCGATGGGAGAATGGGCTGATACTTGGTCCGCTGGGGGTCGTCCCAACTTGTGGGATACAATTCCCAGTGTTGTAGAAATGCAAAGTGAAGGTGGTGCAGCAGCAGCAGTACATGGTTCGCTACAAACGGGATCCCTAACAACAACCTTTACCTCCTCCCAAGGTTTGTTATTAATGCTTCCCAACCTGTACAAAATTGCTGGCGAATTAACAAGTGCTGTAATTCACGTCGCTGCTCGTTCTTTGGCTACCCATGCTTTATCAATCTTTGGCGATCAAAGCGATGTCATGGCGACTCGGGGGAGTGGTTTTGCATTACTTTGTTCGACATCAGTACAAGAAGCACATGATTTTGCATTAATTTCTCAAGCTGCAACTTTAAGAGCGCGGGTACCTTTTATTCATTTTTTTGATGGTTTTCGTACTTCCCATGAAATTCAAAAGGTCGAGCTATTAACAGATGATGATTTGCGAGCATTAATTGATGAAGAATTGATTTTAGCTCATCGCGATCGCGCCTTAACTCCAGATCGTCCAGTGTTACGGGGAACTGCACAAAACCCTGATGTTTATTTCCAAGCTCGGGAACGCATTAATCCTTTCTACAATGCTTGTCCGGGAATTGTGCAACAAGTCATGGATGAATTTGGAGAACGGACGGGAAGGCATTATAAAATTTTTGAGTATCACGGTGCAGAGGATGCACAACGGGTAATCGTATTAATGGGTTCGGGGTGTGAAACGGTACATGAAACTATAGATTATCTTAATGCTCGAGGAGAAAAGGTTGGTGTAGTAAAAGTTAGACTGTTCCGTCCTTTTGATATTGAAAAATTTGTCGAAGTCTTACCCAATAGCGTCAAAGCAATCGCTGTTCTTGATCGCACGAAAGAACCCGGTAGTGCTGGCGAACCACTATATTTAGACGTCATCACCGCCTTTATCGAAACATTATCTGCAACACCATTACCAAAAATCGTTGGTGGTCGTTACGGTCTTTCCTCCAAAGAATTTACCCCTGCTATGGTATTGGCGGTTTTGGAAAATTTAGCCCAAGAACAACCAAAAAATCATTTTACAGTGGGGATTAATGATGATTTGAGTTACAGTTCTCTGGAATTTGACCCCAGTTTCTCGACAGAAGCAGACAATGTTGTCCGAGGAATGTTCTATGGCTTGGGTTCTGATGGTACAGTTGGAGCAAATAAAAATACTATTAAAATTATTGGTGAAGGAACTGATAATAATGCCCAAGGTTACTTTGTTTATGATTCAAAGAAATCTGGGTCGATGACAGTTTCCCATTTGCGCTTTGGTCCCCAAGCTATTCGTTCTACCTATTTGATTGACAAAGCTAACTTCATTGGTTGTCACCAGTGGGTATTTCTAGAAAAAGTTGATATTCTCAAGTCTGCTGTTCCTGGGGGAACATTTTTGCTTAATAGTCCCTATGATTCCGAGACTGTATGGGAGTATTTACCTGCTTCAGTTCAAGCCGAAATAATTAACAAGCAGCTAAAATTTTATATCATTGATGCCAATAAAGTTGCCCGGGAAAGTGGCATGGGCAAAAGAATTAATACAATAATGCAAGTATGTTTCTTTGCATTAGCCAATGTTTTACCCCAGTCAGAGGCGATCGCTAAAATTAAACAAGCGATTGAAAAGACTTACGGTAAAAAAGGGGTGGATATTGTCAATAAGAATTTAAAAGCCGTAGATAATGCGGTTGCAAACTTACAAAAAGTAGATGTTCCTGCAACTGTTAGCAGTAATATAGAACTGGAAGCTGCAGTTTCTGCAAATGCGCCGGAATTTGTCCGGGATGTCCTCGGTAAGATGATGGTCTGGGAAGGTGACGAACTACCTGTAAGTGCTTTACCAATTGATGGTACCTTTCCAACAGGAACAGCAAAATGGGAAAAACGTAATGTCGCCCAAGAGATTCCAGTTTGGGAACCAGATGTCTGCGTTCAATGTAATAAATGCGTGATGGTTTGCCCCCATGGAGCCATTCGTAGCAAGGTTTACGGCGAATCTGAATTAGTAAATGCGCCAATTAGTTTCAAATCTATTGATGCTAAAGATAAAGACTTTGCAAACCAGAAACTTACTATTCAAGTTGCACCAGAAGACTGTACTGGTTGTGGTATTTGCGTTGATATTTGTCCTGCAAAAAATAAATCCCAACCCGAACGCAAAGCAATTAATATGGAACCCCAATTACCTTTGCGATCGCAAGAACGGGAAAATTGGGACTTTTTCCTAAATTTACCACTTCCAGATCGCAGACATTTGAAACTCAAACAAATTCGTCAACAACAACTCCAAGAACCCTTATTTGAATTTTCTGGCGCTTGTGCTGGTTGTGGGGAAACACCTTACCTGAAATTATTAACTCAACTATTTGGCGATCGGGCTTTAATTGCAAATGCAACGGGTTGTTCGTCCATATATGGGGGTAATTTACCGACAACTCCCTGGACGACTAATGCTGAAGGTCGGGGTCCCGCTTGGTCTAACAGTTTGTTTGAAGATAACGCCGAATTTGGTTTTGGCTTTCGTTTGTCTGTAGACAAGCAAACAGAATATGCAGCCCAATTGTTAGAAAAGCTAGGAAATGAGGAATGGAAAACAGGAAATGGGAAGGATAAGCAAACTTTAATTTCCCAAGACCTAGTTAGTTCTATTCTGAATGCAGAACAAAACAGTGAAGCTGATATTTGGGAACAACGGGAACGGGTTGCACAACTCAAACAAGAACTAGATAACTTGTTAAATTTTGCCCAAACGCAACATGATACAACCTCTGTAGAGACGCGACATGTCGCGTCTCTACAAAAATCCAAAATTCAAAACCTCAAATCCCTCGCTGATTATCTCGTCAAGAAAAGCATTTGGATTGTAGGTGGTGATGGCTGGGCTTATGATATTGATTTCGATGGAATAGACCACATACTTGCAAGCGGTCGCAACGTCAATATCTTAGTCATGGATACAGAAGTCTATTCCAATACCGGTGGTCAATCATCCAAAGCAACACCTATCGGTGCAGTGGCTAAGTTTGCTGCAAGTGGTAAACCCGTAGGGAAAAAAGACTTAGGTTTGATTGCAATGACCTACGATAATGTTTATGTCGCCAGCGTTGCATTAGGTGCGCGGGACGAACACACACTTAAAGCATTTATTGAAGCTGAAGCCCATAATGGTCCATCCTTAATTATTGCCTACAGTCATTGCATTGCCCATGGGATTAATATGACAACTGCTATGACCCATCAAAAAGCTTTAGTAGATTCTGGACGTTGGTTGCTATATCGTTACAATCCTAGTTTAGCCCAACAAGGAAAAAATCCCTTGCAACTAGATATGAAGCAACCAAAACAATCAATCGAACAATCAATCTACCAAGAAAACCGCTTCAAGATGTTGACCAAAAGCAAACCTGAACTCGCTAAAAATCTCTTGCAAGCAGCACAAGCTCAAGTAAATGCAAGGTGGGAATTGTATCAATATTTAGCAGAGCGGAGAATCACAAGCAGCGAGGATTGATATCACACAAAATTAATTGCATAAGCTGTAAAGATGTGGCAAGGCTGCATCTTTTCTCTTTCGGTAACTAGAAAGCCTGAAAGACCACTTTCAATTATTCAGATTTCTTATAGTGCCTGTATAGAACCCATTTGGTATCTTTATAAAATAGGTATAATTATGGAAAAATGTCTTATTCAAGTAGTTTGACAGATAATGAGTGGGAAATTATTGAACCCCTATTACCTAAAAAGAAAAGAACCAAACCCCCAACCTGGAGCAAGAGAGAAATCTTAGACGGAGTTTTATATCAACTCAAAAATGGTTGTAACTGGTGTGACTTACCCTCTTGTTTTACCTCCTTACTCAACAGTATTTTGGCATTATAAACAGTGGCGAGCAGAAGGAATAATAGAAAAAATCAGGGATGCTCTACATGAGCAAGTGCGCCAACAGGTTAAAAAAAACCCAAATGAACCTTAATCATAATTGACTCACAAGCGGTAAAAAATACTTGTAATGCCAGTGTGGAATCGAAAGGGTTTTGTTTTTACAAATCTACGAACGGAATTAAAAGGCACGCTTGCTGTAGATAGCTTGGGGTTTCCTTTTTTTGTTCACTGTACCAAAGCCAATGTGTCTGATGACAAAGGATTAATCGAAATTTTGTCAGACAATATCGATTATTTCAAATCCAAACCACTCAACATTCCCAAAGTTACTATCCTTCTTGATAATGGATATCATCCCGAAAAATTAGAGGAAGAATTGAAAAAAATTTATCCCCAAATAATGACCAAGATTAGATTTGAGCTATCACCAAAACCTTCCAAAACTCAAAAAGAAAAAGAGGGAAAGATTGGTTTTATTCCAGTCAAAGCAAGGTGGGTCATAGAAAGAACAAATTCTTGGATGGAGAGATGTAAAAGTTTGGTCAAAAATTTCGAGAGAACTCTTGATAATTCCACTACCAAGGTAAATCTCTGTTTTATAAGACTTATGCTTAAAAGACTGGCCACTGCTACCAATTAAAAAGATCCCAAATGGGTTCTATACGTTAATGTATCTGCTATTCAGCCATAGGATTTGGGACTATTGATTAAAATGCTTGACAATTTGTTGAGGATTACCGATAACCACAACACTTGGTGGTACTGACTTACGAACAACGCTTCCTAAACCGATTACACTATCTTCACCAACATTTACTCCTTTCATAATCGTAGCCCTAGCTCCAACCCAAACATTACGCTTGATAATAATGGGGGCTGTAACTTTTTCTCCTGGTGGAGAGTGACGCAGTAATGGTTCTAAATTATGATAATCACTATCAGCAATATAGCAATCAGAAATTAAACAGTCGTCACCTATACTAATTGAATGCTGACAGCCAATACAGCAACCGTTAAGAAAGACATTGCTACCGATATTTATGTCTCCACAACCATAAATAGTTACTTTCTTACCTAATCGAGAGCCAGAACCTATATTTACCCTAACATTACCTTTTACAATCAAAGAACCTTTGATTGCAACATCAGAAGCAGTCTTGACGTTTGGATATCGTAATTTATAAAAAAATCTTTTGGCTGCGAAATAAATTAGAGCTAAAGACTTTTTAACTGACTTATCAATATGTCCCATTATGCTTAAATTACTTACTTATTAGTAAAAACTTTAAAATTATAAAAAGATTTAGAAGAATGATTGTCCAAACCATTTACTACTAAACCTACCAGGTAAGCTTGATGCTGATTTAGTTGCCTAAGGCTATCAGTTACAGGTTTACAGTAACTTTTACCAGGCTTAACAACAAATAATGTGTTTCTAATTGCTGCTGCCATTAATGCAGTTTCACTAGTTAAAATTACAGGGGCACTATCAAAAATTATGTAGTCATATTTTCTACTAGATTCCGCAGATACTACTCTTCTATCAAAATCTCCCCGTCGAATCATTTCCGCTATTTTATTTTGTCTAGGTACTGTTGGTAATAAATCTAGATTTGGTTTGATTGAGATAGGTACATCACTATCGCTAGATGGAGTATTCATATAGCCTAAACAATGAGTGAGTTGTGCTCGACGAAAATCTCCATCAACCATTAGCACTCGAAAACCCAAATCTACTAAAGCACAAGCAAGCTTCAGAGTAACTATGGTTTTACCTTCTCCCATCATTGCACTTGTCACTAACAAACGACGATTAGCCAAATTTTGCAAGCTGATTGCCGATGCTAGTCGTTGAAATTCTAGTTCTGTTTCATCCTTTAAATACCATGTTTTGTATGAATGTTTGAGTTTAGGTATAGATGCAACAACAGGAAACTTTTCGTCTTGCAAATCTTTAGGGTTTAATAAAGGATTACGACGTTCTAAGAATAACAATAAAGCAATGCTGCCAATAACTGATGCAAGAAAAGCATTGATAATCATCAAAGATAGCTTTGGACTTACAGGTTTGGGGTTAACTTTTGGAGGGTCTAATACTTCCACGTTTGGATAAGCATCAAAAGCATTAATATTATTTTGTTGTATCTGAGCAACTAATCCTTTATATACACCTTCAGCAAAATCTACCTGTTGTTGCAATTGTGCTAATTTTGCTTGATTCTTGGGCAGCGATGATAGTAATGTTCGTAACTGTTGAATTTGTCTGTCAATTTGTTCTGCTTGTTTTTGCTGAGCCTTAGCTTCTGTCTCTGCTGTAATTAATTGTTGAATTAATAAAGCACGTCCTTGTCTATCGGTATTTATTGTTTTATCTATCTTACCTCCAGTAGTTACCTGTGCAATCTGTTTTTGAATTAATGATATTAATTTTTGACGTTCAATAACAAGATTCTGTACTTCGGGATGAGTTTCTTTGAAATTAACTCGTAATTTTAATAAATTGATTTCTAATTCCGATAATTTACTCTGCAGGAATTGAAAATCTTTGTTTTCCCCTAAACTCAAGGAACTAATTGCCTCTTGAGGCATAAGAGAAAGCCTTTGAGATAAAGATTCTACACGTTTCTCATTTAAGGCCACTTGAGCTATAGCTTGAGATTTAGCATTAGTAAGAACACTAATATTACTAACAATACCTTTAGTCTGTTCCTCATCTGCAACTATTCCAGTCGTTTGCTGGAAGTTAGCTAAGTTAGTTTGAGCAACATCAAGATTTGCTTTTGCTCGTTCTAATTCTTGTAAACTAAATTTTTGTCGCGCTGTTGAGTTAGCTTTTCTCAATTCGTTTAAACGCTTTTGATAAACTTCTATTAAAGAAGTAATACGTTCCTGTGCGATCTCTGGAGTTGAACCAGCTACAGTTAAAGAGATAATTGTAGATTCTTCCTGTGGACTTGTAGTAAATAAACTCTTATATTTAGAGAATTTTTTAAATTTGTCTTTTTGTGTATCGTCTTTTAAAACTTCTTCTAGTAAAGTATCGCTCATTAAGATGGATTCTTGGACTTTTAGGGGATTTACTCGATCGGAAAAAATAGCATTTCCGTTTCTGAGAGAGCCTAGAGTTCCTAAATTAGCATCAAGGTTTGTGCTTGTTGTAGGTAAAATTAGCTTTGCGCTCGCATTCCATGTTTTACTAGAAGTTTGAATAGCTATCAAAGACACAGTACCTATAAGTACGTTAAGTGCTATTAAAGATTTCCAATGTCTAGTAATAATTCTAGTTATTTTACTCATAAATATCCTGAACCAAAAATTATTTATAAGTTATAAAATTAAAAATATTTTATTCTATTTTTACTATAAAATTTGTGTTTCTAACTGCTCCCAACGAACTACATTTTTACGATTTTCTTGTATTTCTGCAAGATTTGCTCCCAGCCAAATGAAAAAGAACCAAAAGTAGACTACCATCCAGCTCAAAGGTGTAGCATTAAGTAAAAAATATAAAGCTATTAAACTTGTGAAAGCAAGCTGAGAAGATAAGTTACCATTAATAGCAGTTTTCCAAAAACTAGATAAGGTGGAAATTAACGCAAATATAAATACTATAAAACCAAATATTCCATGCAAATAAAGAACTGAAGTATAAGTTGAAAATGATCCTAAATCAACTTCATATATATGCCATTTTACTGTTTCATGAACGACTCCCCACCCAATCCAAGGTTTTTCTTGCCAAGCTTCAATAGTTTTCTTAATTACAAGTTCGCGATCGCTTGATGATTCGGCGCGAGCACTAGTAAATATTTCCAAGGGTTTGTTAATCAAATCTTGAAAGGACAAACCCAAGCAACTGCAAATTAAACAAGTAAATGATGCTAACCATAGGTACCCTTGACGCAACCAACTGCTACGAAAGCCAAATAAAACCAATAATCCTAAAGGTAAACCAAGCCAAGATATTCGACTTTGGGCTGCTAGTAAAGCTATTAAACTTCCTAACACAGAAAATTTTCGTAAACGAGGATTTGTTTCAGCTAAACAGATAAAAAAGCACAACAGTGCACAAGCTCCTAAAATTGGCGGATCTGCGGTATAAAGATCTGTCCTTGGTAAAGGTATACCAAAAAAATCTTGTATTGTTGCAAATTTAACTACTAAGGCAAGTTTATTACTATCAGGTGGAACTGCATTAGCTAAAGGAGTCATTAAGGGTGGTAAAGGACCAAAAACAGCAAGAATTGCTAATTGAATTGCAAGGGTCACTAGATAACCAGTTGCCATCCAAGCGATTGCTCGAGTAACTATCTTTGCTCTTACTGGTTGCCAAAAAGGTACCACAAGGCAAGAAAATATCAAAAAATAGCTCTTGAATAAAGTAACTCCTGATGCTGCAATTTTTATTAAATCTAAATTTAAATTACTAATACCAATTATAGCTGTCCACAACATTACTATAGACATTGCTAACCAAGACCATATACAAATCGGTACCGATATTTTGAGTAATTTTTCGAGTCTAAAACTCATAAATATTAAATAGCTAGCTACTGCTGGATAAAAAAGAGTTTGTATACCTAAAAGCCACCACAAAGGAGTTAAGACAATTATCCAGTAAATAATTCCTTCTATAAAGGACTTCTCTCCTAAATTAGACTTGTTATCCTCATGATTTAAATTCTTAAATATTGCTGTTGACATAGTATATGTTTGGAAAAATACTTATAATGATGTTTTTTGATTAATAACAGTTTTTTATTATTGTTGGCATCTGGGAAAATTGAGAGCTTCCCAATAATAAATTAGAAGTGAATATTTGATTTATTTGTCAAATTCAACTTTAAAAAACAGCAAAAAAGCGGTAAGTGCTTGCAATAAAATATTTAGCATAGGTAAAGAAAAAGATTTTGTATTTATAACAAATACCATAGAGATGTGAGAAGCATTATTCAGTAAATTATCCTTTGGGTAAATTATAAGGATATTCAGTACTTAGTATGCTAAAAATGTAGTTGAAAACCCTAAAATTTGCTCTCTGCAATATAAAATAAGCTTATAATTTATATTTTTAAGTTTTTGAGATAATTTGGAAATTTAGACTTTTATTTTAAAGGCAATATTAAAATATGTACTGAAGAACCAATTATAATTTCTCTGGTTTGAGGTATGTAGTATTAGAAGTTATTTGGCTCAAGATGGAGTTCAATATTTAATAGTTCCAAAAAAAAAGTATTAATTAATACTGGCATTACTATAGCAATCCTAAATGATATCATGTCCGGAAAACACTTGGGATAAGGTTTGTAGTAGCACTTGAGCACCAATATATTTACTATGGCGCTAAAGCGCTACTACAAACAAACATATTTTGTCATAAGTAATTAAGCGGACATGATATCATTTTTGAAAAAAATCATCTATAAAAATTTAGTATTAATGTCTCACTTCTTAATATTTAGTAAGCAAGATGTTCGCATTATTTATAACTAATATTCTCATGACTAATTTAGGATTGCTATATAAATATACTAGCTTTATTATGTCAGCATTCTTTTGATATCACTCCACATTTGGCGACTTAAAACCTTCTGGTTTTCAGATGCTATCTTTATTGCTTCCATTATCTCGGATCTGCTAGGTTCATCAATAATTGAATCAAGCTTCTCTATACTTTCATTCAAATTCCCTTCTGGATTGATAAGTAATTCAGAGCAATTGTAACTGTCAAAAAGCATTTGATATTTGTGGCTCCATCCAGCTCCCAAGCAGGGTATTCCCTGGGATAGTGCGCTAACTAAACCATGAAAGCGGGAGCCAATCAGCAATTGGCACTTACCTAAAATACCTTTTAGGTATAAGGGATTATTATCTATCACAATCGGAACTTTTTTATTCACCTCAGCTTGTAATTGAGTTCCCAGTTTATAGTCATTTGTTTCATGAATCAGTATAAAAGGTTCAAGACCTCGCTCTAATAGATGATTGATTAGCTCAGCTAAAAATTGAACATATACTGTACTTGCTTTAGAGGATGTTTTATCAATCATCCGATAATTTGGAATTATGCAAGGTCTACCAATTAAATCTTGAATATATTTTGGTTCTAGTCCTTTAACTAAATTAGTAAAATCTGGGGCAATTTTCACATTATTCATTGAGCTAGATAGTTCACTAATGAGGTCGTAAGATACTGGATCTCTAGCAAATATTAAATCCACATTATTCAGAATTGTAAGAAAGGCTTGTTTAATTCTCTCACTTGTAAACGGTCCAAATGCTTGGGGTAAAAGAATGATTTTCTTGCTTTGTTTCTTCCATTTCAAGCAAAGATTTGCCATTCTTTCAGTATCTTCAGGTCCCCACTGATCGCTGAAAGCGAAACCAGAAGCATCTAATACAATGTCAACTTCTGATTCCAATGTAATCTTGTAATGCTGGCGAACAGGCTTTGGAATCATATTTGCAGCTGCACTAATCAAGTCAGTAGTAAATGGGACTTTATTAGATGGTCGATAAGAAAGGTGATTAATACCAAGTTCTCGTCTCTGTTGAAAACTGCCAATTTTTGAATGTGCTGCTAAGATGTAGTCTCGATCCCATTGAGATATTTGCTGATTCACAGCATGTAACATTAATTCCGCACCTTTATTTTGAAAATTAACACCGTATATTGAAAACTTCATAGATCTTTCTATAGTTTAATAAGGTTTACAAAAATAATTTACTTTTCTAGAGTAAATTGAAAACTAACAATACCTGCGAATCTGATTTAAGGGTTTCTTTTGTGAATAAGGAATCATTCCCTCTGGATCGTAATAACCAACAGAAATTAGCATTACCACACGTTCGTCTGGTTCTAAATTAATTAGTGATGTCATCTGACTTTCTTGTGGGTCCAAATCAGGCCAGTTGATCGGACATGAGCTTAAACCTAAAGTCTCCAATGCATACATAAATGTCATAGAAGCAAGAGAGGCATCAATATAAATAACATGACGATCACGTTCACTCACATAAGCCCTTAATTTACCAATCACAACAATAATTGCTGGGAAGTTATGGTGAAAGCCTGCTGTACCCATGGGGATGGCAGCTACTTTCTGCACCATTTCTGAATCGTCAAAGATACGGAATTCAAATGGCTGACGATTGCAAGCACTGGGTGAAAGAGTAGCTGCCATAATTGCTTTGTCAATTAACTCTCTTGGTACTGGTTTTTGTAAATACCAACGTACTGAACGACGTCTAATAGATAATTCCATAAACTGTTCATAGTTGACTGGAGGAAGTATACTTGGGTCTCTCTTGTAAGGAACAAATTGTGTTTCCCCATTAATAGCCTGAAAACTGAAAAATTTTGTTTTAAGTGGATCAATTATCGGGTGAAAGCCAACAACGCTGAAATATTGCTTTAGTACATCATGTGCCCATTGTAATTCTAACGTTCCATTTTTATCCCTGACAGCAAGAGCTTTTTCGTAGAGATTTAATGTATTTTCTATGTACGTTATGGCAAATATATTTCGCCTGGGTTTCATAATTAATCCCTTTTCCAAGCGATGAATATTGCGCCTTAGCAAGAAGTTACTATCTTTGCCTAGTTTGAGATTTTCGTAAAATTTCAACTTCCCGTAAATCACGCCATATTGTTCTCGCCAGAAAGCCTTTGACACAATGCTGTAGTATAGCCAACTAGTCCATTTAGAGTAGACCCACAAACGTAAGCTTAGCTCTGTGAAAAATGCTTGTAGTTTTTTAATTTTAATAATTCCACTTCTGGGAATTAATTTTTTAGCTACATTTATTAGTATACTGGTCATTTTTTGTCTATAAAAATATACAGGTAAATCATTACTTATTTTTGGTTATCAATTTTCGTTTTTTTCAGTAATAATCTTATGGGAGTAATCAATGCAAGTGTCATCATATAACCAGAATTTAAAGTTTTTTTATGAACAAATAGCGCTAAGTATGAGGAAGTAGCATAAGACATTACTGTTGCTATAGCTGCTCCGATCCCTCCATAACTAGGAATTAAAAATAAGTTAAGAATGATATTTACAATTGCTCCTAAACCGTGGGTAACAAAGGAAAATATAAATAAATCTTCAGCTATCAACCACTTACTTAATGCCGAACGCATAAAAATAAATATACTTGCCCAAATATGTATTGAAAGAATCAATCCAGATTCCCGATATGCTTCTCCATACAAACTTGTCAATAGTGGTGTCGCAATCAAAGTCGTTGGGATGACTATGACCATTGCACCGCAGGCTAATAAATCATAGAGTTGTTGTTGTCTAGACTTATATATTTTTGTACCTTGTTCTTTACTTTTGAGTAAGGAGGGAAATATAGAAGAAGCAATCGCCTCTGGAATAAAATACCAAACTTCAGAAAGTCTAACAGCTACCGCATAAATTCCTACTGTCGCTGTTGTACTTAATTCTCCCAACATTACTTGGTCAATTTTGAGATTGATGACTGCCCCAAAACCCGAAATTATTAGGGGCCAAGATTGGGAAAGTAGAGTTTGGGCACAAGAAAAATTTAAACGCCACTCCATTATTTTGCCGCCACGGATACGATATGCGATCACTAAGTTAATGCCCAAAAGAATAATTTCTGTAGCGGAGACTATTATAAATGTAACTAAGGGGGCTTTAGTGGCAATGAGGAATATTTTGGCTACCGTACCTATAAGCAATGTGGCAGTCCTAGAAAGAACGACATATTTAGATAAAACCTTTGATTGGAACCAAAAGTCTATGACTTGAAAAGCACTAAATAAATTACCTACTGAAAGAATCAAAATTAATACTTTGATCAGTTCGTCTTCTGGGCGTAGTAACCAGTAACTACCAACCACTAAAACCAGACTGATACAACTTGCTACTAAACGCAAGATAAATGCGCTCCCCAGAATCTCTTTGTCTTCTTGAGGATTGCGAACTATATCCCGTGTCACAATTCCGTTTAGTCCTAAGGCAGATATTGGTCCAAACAGCGATATTAGGGATAAAACATAATTATAAGTACCAAAATTACTAGGTCCTAAGTATCTTGCTAGCCAAATTCCTACTAAGAGGTTAATACTCATCCTCAATGCAGACTCTACTAAAAGCCACCCTGCATTACCAAGTATTTTTTGTAACCCTTGTTTATTGTTTAGCTTATTTTTGATGGGGTTAGGTAAAAACCTAATCCACGCTTGAGATTTCATAATCTAACTTATGATGGTAAGATTTTGCTTATTTCAATACCTTTGCCAAAATAGGAGCCTAAAAAAATTGTGGTAAAAATGGCAAAAATACCCATATATTAGTGTTTCACTTATAAGATATTCTGAGTTCTTAGAACCTTTATACTGTAAGCAACACGTTAAAAATAGCTTTGCGTAAAACAGTGAAGGAATTTTTAGGACTTGTTGTTTTTGCCAAGCGTCGGAGAAATGGGAGTTTACACATCAACTCACCCTCGTAAATTGGCGAAGGTATTGTTATTTGGCTTCTAATTTTGTGATTACCTAAATGAACCAAAGTATGTGAGTGCATAAAATAAAATGAAATATACCAAGATACTTTTTTCTATCACTGTGATCATTCGATGCTTTGTATGAAATATTTTTAAAAAGTAATAGACACGATAAAGAAGAAACTTTAAATAGATAATTCTTTAAGTTTTACTGTTAATAAGTGTCGTAACCAACTTCGCACTTTGGGAGGAATAATCCACATTCCAATGCATAAGAGAATATCTTTTGATTCTGGTTTACCACGTTTAATAGCTTCCACTAATAAAATCCAAAACACTCTGATATTTCCTGAACTTGCTGCTCTAGCACTAACTTCAGTCAAAATGAATGATGAATAAGCTCTTGGTGTTACCAAGCCCAAGTCTAGTTTGTCTCGAATCCAATTCAAAGAAAATTGCCATTTACTACTTTTACTTAAACTTGGACGTGCTTCTTCCAGATGCCATATCGATAATACTTGCTGCACAAATTCCACACCTACTCCTTTTTGAGTAATTACTCGTAAAAGCCAGTCCCAATCATCATGCCTCTGGATGTCTGTATTAAAGGGGACTTTATTTAGCAGTTCTTTAGTAGTAAAAATTGTCGAAGTATGGATTAATCCTTCTCCTTGAAAGCCAGTATTACGAACAAACAAATATTCACTTAGAGGTTCATTCTCTTCAGGAATTCTACGAGGCCAAATCCCATCTCTTTTTGGCGTCCTAACAGTAATAAACGATGTAATCACAGGAAGCTCATATTGAGAATTTTGTCCGGCTTCTAACTGCAATTCCAACTTATTAAATAGCCACTCATCATCGTCATCTAATAAAGCTATCCATTTAGCTATAGCAGCCCTTACCCCTGCATTACGAGCCGCACGACTACCTTGATTTGTTGGCAGTTCAATTACTTTAAGGCGGGTATCTTCTATATTTCCGAGAACTTTACTCGTTTCTTCATCTGGACCATCCATGACAACGATAACTTCTATCTGGTCAAGAGTTTGACTCAAAGCACTTTCAACCGCTCTTTTGACTAATTGCGGTCTTTTATAAGTAGGTATAACTACACTGACTAAAGGTTGCAACGGAAATTTCTCCTACTCAAGAACAATAAATGTATGTCTCAGTTTTTACTTGATAATATTTTGTTTTTGCCAAGAGAAGCTCCAATAACTAATTTTGCTAATGGTGACAAACCAACGGAAATAAGAGTCAACAGCGCTCGTATATCTCGATAAAAAATCGATTTGTCGTAATTTAAAGCCTGCTCAATGAAATCACCTGCTGGTTTTATATCACCACTTTGAAGGCATAAGCGCGCTAAGTAGCGGTACATATAAGCATAAGCAGTTGGTAACATAGGCTCGATCAAGTCTGGCGAACGTTGATAAGCAGCTTTGATTACTTGTTCCCCGGAAATTTGCATTTGTACTGTATTAAAGGATAGCCCAGAAGGACGAACACGATAGTTGCATAAAATACGCTTTTCTCTATAAAAACGCCATTTTTGCAATGCAGCTATGCGTAACCAAAAATCCACATCTTCCCAGCTACGTAAATTTTCATCAAAATCGCCGACTTCATCGATTAAACAACGACGAAAGACTGCATTAGAACCGTGTCCGACGAAATTTTTGCACAACAAAGCTATTAAGGTATTAGAGCGTACTGGTTTACCACTTAAGGTGATAAATGTTGGTTTCCCATCGTCGCGAATTGCTCGGGAAGCACTATAAACAACCCCAATATCATTTTTATGATATAGTCTAGCAATATGAGTTGCTAATTTATCTTTGTGATAAGTATCATCACCATCGAGTAGAGCAATATATTCGCCTTGTGCATGACGCATTCCATAATTGCGTGCTGACGACAAGCCTCCATTGGATTTTTGCAATAACTTAAAGCGAGAATCTCGCTGACAAAATTTTTGTACTACAGTTGGAGTATCATCAGTTGAACCATCATCTACTATCAAGGCTTCAAAATCTATAAATGTTTGTGCCTCTAAAGAAGCTAAAGCTTCTTTTATGTACTTACTAACATTGTAAGCAGGAATAATAACACTAACTTTTGGTACTCTAGACATTATTAATATCCTTTAAATATTAATCTATAAAAATTCACTATTACCTACAAACTTAGTAAATTTTTGATCTAAGACGCCCAAGATGCTGCTATCTTCACACATGTCAAATTTTCTTGCAAAATGAGCATCACTTTGCATAATTGATTCATAATCATTTATTGTTAAAATTTTAGGGCGTCCATTGGATGTTTGAGAAAAATCTATATAACGCTTGTTATCATTACACAAATTAAATTTTTTACTATTGACTAATATTGTTTGTATCAGAGATTCATCTGGCAAGCATACTCTTTTATAATATTCAATTACTTCAGGATGATTCTGACAAAAATCATGTAAATATTCTACACATCTTCTAGATAAAGTCATAAAAAAAGAACCACCATAGCAAATAAAATCATCATTGAATATTTTTTGGAATAATGATAAATTTCTTAAACCTAACATTTCATATGCCAAATTTATTCTAATACCAGGTTGTACATAGTTAATTAATTTTGTTGGTAAAAGTAATTTTTTTATCCAATTTGGATATTTATTCAGCATATCAAATGCCTGATATTTAAATAAATAACGGCTTTCACCTTCTTGTATACTCCAATGACTTTCTGAAGAAAAAACTTTGAAGTATTCTATGAAAGCATCATAATTAGTTTCCGACAAAAAAGATTCGATTTCTGAAATTGGTTTAACCGGATAATCTTGCCCAGATAGGTTAATCAACCAGTCATAGCTTACACGGTTATCAATTAACCATTTCATCGCTTTTAAATAAGATTCAATCAACAGAAAGGTTCCACGTCTACCCTCAATATCGATCACCTTAGAACAAGAATATTTTAAACTTTCTACGTCTAAATCAGAACTAGAAGAATCATAACTCAATATTATCTCGTTACTAGTATTTGATTTTTTTATATATTCAATCAAACGATAAGTTTGCTCGTTAGTTTCATGAATACGTATAAAATAAAAAAATTTCATTTTTTATCAATTAAATCATAGCTTTATGATATCAATAACTATGATTTGTTGATTGTATACCAGTTCTTAAAAAGTATAAATTTATAAATAATAGTGAGTATCCACCTAATAGAAAATATAATTATTTAGTTTCAATCAATACTTTATAGCTTTGGTGTGATTTTTACTTGTAGTTTAAATTTATTGAGTCTTGCAAAAACAAGATGCAGCATAAAAGCTGGATTTCCTAGTAAGTAACGAACAGCAAGGCGTTTAGGTTCACGTAATAGGCGATATAGCCATTCAAAGCCAGCATTAGATATTATGTGGGGACAATTAGGAACAATTCCAGCCATGCGGTCAATAATTGCTCCACCAATCATAATTGTATTGACTTTTAGACTCCCACAATGTTTGTGCACCCAATTTTCTTGAATTGGCATTCCCATTCCTACCAGCAAAATATTAGGCTTGATATCATTGATTTGCTCAATTATAGCTTTATTTGCTTCTGGATCTTCTTTGTCAAAATACCCATGGTGTCCGCTAAAGTAAGCCTTAGGATACTGATTTTTCAAATTATCAATCGCATTTTGTAAATATTCAAGTTTTCCACCCAATAAAAATATTGATAATTCGTGTTGGTTGCAAATTTCTAGTACTTTCGGCATTAATAGAGTATAAGAAGCTCGATAATCTAAGGGCAAATCCAGTCCCATTAAACTGATTGCTTTTAATATTCCTACACTGTCACATATAGTAATATCTGCATCTTGTAAAAATCTATAATACCAAGGCAATTGCATCGATAAGTTAAAACCATGGATATTATAACTTGCAAGAGTTATTTTCTGATTTTCGATACATGCTTTTTTTATTGTTTCAGCAATTGAAGATACATTCATGCAATCTATTCGTCTTCCTAATAAATATACACTCAAAGCTGTTGTTTCTTTAGGAACA
>NZ_JASJDK010000235.1 GCF_030065675.1 Mastigocoleus sp. MO_188.B34
GGCGTTGCTGATTTATGATATGAATTTTCTTATTTACACAATTGAGATCCTTGTAGAGACGCGATATATCGCGTCTCTACAGTCATGATTCATACTTTCATTCAGCAACGCCGAAAAAACTGTCCCCATGCTTTTTCAAGATCGCTCATTAGAGAAGGACTGATAAAAGTTTTCACTTCAACAGCTATTTTTATGGAATCTCGTTGTGCAGCAATCAGTTTTTCTGCACCTAAATCGACTAGAGCATTGCGGGTACCGATTTTGAGGATTAGTGGATCGTCAGTAATTGTCCAACCATCTTTTATCAGTGAGGCTATGACAGTATCATGATAAAGGTCTTTAGCGGCCATCAAAGAACATTGTTTTTCGGGTCAATTTTAAATTTATTCTAATCTAGAAGCGATTTTGGGCGATGAATAATTTTAATCATGGTGATATCAGTTAATAAAAACAAATTGGTGAGATTGCTTCCTCGTTCCTCATCACAATGACTTGACAAAGCTTCATTTTCTGAGAGTACATCTAAGGGTAGGTCGATAAAATTAGCATCTAAATTTCGCAGACGAGTTGTGATTACTCATTACTCATTACTGTGCGCAATACTTACAGTACGCTTACGCTAACATCACTCATCCCCATTCTCCAACCTATTCGCCAAAGTAACCCATTGAGCAACACTTAAATCTTCTCCTCGCACTTGAGGATTTATATCTAATTCTTCAAGCAATTGTGTGAACTTATCTCGCTCAACAATTGACTGTAAATTATTACGTAACATTTTCCGTTTCGCACTAAATCCCAACTTAACTAAAGTTTCCAAATAACGGGGATTGTTAGCAGGAATATCTATCGGTCTAGGGGTCAACCTCACCACCGCCGACTCTACTTTTGGTGGGGGATAAAACGCCTTAGCCGGAACATTACAAATTATCTCCCCTTCAGCTAAATACTGTACCCTTACTGATAGCGCCCCAAAAGCTTTTGTCCCAGGTTTCGCCACTAATCTTTGAGCTACTTCCTTCTGAATTAAAAGTACAATTGAATCGTAAGGATTACTATTGGGCTGAGAAATTTTTCCTAATAACTTTTCAATGATTGGTCCAGTGATATTGTAAGGAATATTCGCCACAACTTTATTCGGATTTTGAAAAGCTTCAAAACTTGTCAAATTACCATCTAAATCAAGGGTTAAAAAGTCCCCCTGCAACAATAAAAAACTCTTCTTATCCCTCAAACTTTTAACTAATTTTTTACATAAATCGCGGTCAACTTCAACCGCAACCAATGACCTTACCTCTTGTAATAAACGCTTAGTAAGTATTCCCGTACCCGGACCAATTTCCAAAATTCGGTCCTCAGCTTCCAACTGCGCAGCACCAATAATCTTACCTAAAACCCTATCATCCTGGAGCCAATGCTGCGCAAAGACCTTGCGCGGTCTAGCCTCTTTAAATACCCTATTTTTCGCTTTTTCATCTCTTTGTTTTTTATCCATTTCTTACTTTTTTCTTACTTTTTAACCCAATAACTATAGAACACGTGAACTAAAAAATAGGTTTTTTAGTCATTTCATTAATACTAAGATACTAATGCAATTCAGTGTTATATCTAGTTCAATATCCATATTTTTTTTGATAATGGATAACAGCAATAACTAATTATCTTTCATATATATACTAAAGGAATACCAGAACACGAGCGAACTAACCTATATTATTTTTCTAAATTTCAGGCAATTGAAAGGTAATAAAAATGATTATTTTTTAATTTTGGATTTATTGACTCTATATTTTTAAATATATTTTCCCTGTTATTGCTCCTAATTTTTAGGATTTGATTCTGTCTCCCTAGTCCTTTATTCCATCTTCTGACTCCTGTTTTGTGGGAATTTCTATTGTGAAACTAGTCCCTTTCTCAGGAGTCGATTGGCAATACAGTTTACCATGATGTTTCTCGACAATAATCTGATAACTAATGGATAATCCCAGTCCGGTACCTTTACCAACATCTTTGGTGGTGAAGAAAGGGTCAAATAATTTGGAACGAATCTTTTCTGGAATACCTGGACCATTATCAGAGATATTAATTGCAATCCAACCGCTAGGTAAAGCCTTAGTTAGGATATGGATTTGAGCATTTTTCTGTCCTTCTTGGTTTTTGATTTGGCTATCAATTGCATCAATTGCATTTACTAAAATATTCATCAAAACTTGATTCAGTTGACTGGGATAACATTGAATCAAAGGAAGTTCAGCGTAGTCTTTAATTACTTCAACACCGGAATATCCTGGTTTTGATTTCAGACGATTTTGGAGGAGCATTAAGGTACTATCAATTCCTGTATGAATGTCCACCTGTTTGAATTCCGATTCATCCAAACGTGAAAAGTTACGCAAGCTGAGGACAATTTCTCGAATGCGACGGGTACCTTCATGCATCGATCCGAGCAATCGTAAGATATCTGTTTTAATAAAATCTAAGTCAACAGCTTCGATTAATTCTTGAATTTCTTCTGGAGGATGGGAATAATAATTTTGATAAAGCTCAATTAGTTGGAGTAAATCTTGAGTATACTCACGACAGGGAGCAATATTTCCATAAACAAAACCAACTGGATTATTGATTTCATGGGCGATACCTGCAACCATTTGACCCAAGCTAGACATTTTTTCACTTTGAATCAGTTGGGTTTGAGTCGACTGAAGTTCGAGCAAACTGTTTTCTAATTCTTCCGCTTGCTGCTTGAATTTTATGTCTACTTGTTTGCGATCGCGAATATCGCGGGTAATGGTCGCAAAATATAAAGGCTCACCGGTTTGCGGATTTTTAATCAAGAACATATTACAATCAACCGGTATCGTCTCACCTGTTTGGTAATGTCGAAAACGATATTCACTATGGTACAAACCATTATCCATTACAGCTGGAATAATACGTTGCTGTACATCTTTTCTATCTTCTGGTAAAAAACTTTGAGCGATATAACTTTTTTTAGCTTCAGCTAAACTGTTAATTCCCAGCAGTTTTAACCCTGCTTCATTCACATACAGAAATTTACCTTCTAAGGTCGCAATTCCAATTAAATCACTACTATTTTCAATCAGCGAGACAAAAATTTGTCGTTCTTGTTCGGCTAATTCGCTTTTTGTAATATCAATAATACAACCATGACAAAGAATACTACCATCCGGTTGAGCTTGTGGTTTAGAAAATCCTTTTAACCATTTCTGCTTACCTGAAGGTAAATTAATTCGCCATTTGTGTTCATAATTTTGTAAATTTCGAGCCGAATCATAAATTGTTTGCTGTAAGTTCGTTCGATCATCAGGATGAACAATATCAAATAAAACTTGAGGATTTTGTTGTACCAGAGAAGGATCTAATTCATAAATCTCCCAACATCCAGAAGATACATAGGTGAAGAACATCGTACCATTGGGATTAAAATGCAACTCATATACCATTCCCGGAATATTATCTGCTAATTGCTGAAACTGTTCCTTACTTTGACTTAATTGTTGGGTGCGTTCTTCTACCCTAGCTTCCAATTCTTCATTTAGTTTTTTTAGTGAAGCTTCTACAATTTTACGTTCTTGTAGTGCAGCTTGCTGCTCAGTAATATCAATGATGCAGCCATACCAAAGGATATCACCTCCAGTTTGGGGTACGGGTCGAGACACACCTTTGACCCATTTCTGTTCCCCAGTAGGAGTAATTACTCGCCATTTATATGTCCAATTTTCTAGTGTTTGAGCGGATTCAATTACCGTTTGCAAAAAACCTGTTAGATCGTCAGGGTGAGTCGTATTAAATAAAATATCCGCATCTTTTACTATTTGAGCAGCATCTATTCCATAGATTTCTTTACATCCTGCTGAAACATAGGGGAAAGATTGACGACCGTCAGCACCAAGACGAAACTCATAAATCATTCCCGGTACATTTTCAGCCATTTGCTGCATTCGCGTTCTATTCTTAATAGAAGATTCTTCTGCTTGTTTACACTTAATGAACTGAGCGAGTTGTTTCCCAAGTACGTCCAATATTTGCAAGAGACCGTTATCTTGACATCTCATCGATTGACTAAATAAATTAGTGATACCGAATATCTCTCCACCGCAAACAATAGGAAAACTTAAAACAGCGTGGAATGTATTTTTAGTTCCGTTATTCTCATTAATGTCATCGATCCAAACTGACCTTTTACAGCTTTGAGTTTGAATTGCAATTTTCCTTCCCAATGACAAAGCAGTAAAACCAGATGATTTTTGAGTAGAAATATCCCATCCAGTAAGATAACTTAGGGAATCATTTTGGTTATCAACCATCCAAAATTCAGCTAAGTCCCAACCTAAACCCTCACAAAACAACTGGAGTAGTTTCGATATTGCTCGATCTAAATCAATTGAATCTGCCAATACTTCAGTTACACTAAATTGGAGATTGAGTAGTCTTTGCGCTAATTTGGGAGAATTAAAATCTGAGGAATTAGAATCCAAACAATTAGAACTTTCAGCAGAAAATACTTCTTGAATGACACTTAAACCACCAAATTCACCATCATCATCGTACCAAGGATTGATTTCCCAATTTAACCATTGCGTAACACCACCAAGGGAAACAAAAAAATCTTCTTCATATGTATTATTTTTCCCATCCAAATAATCTTGAGATATTTCCTGCAAACGTTGAGAAATACTTGGTGTGGTTTCCCGATCAAAAAACGCGTCAACAGAACATAGATCCTCAGCACAAATTAAATCTTCCCCATTTAAACAATAGCGATCGCGCCAATTTTGACTAACAGCTAAGTAACACATCTGACGATCTAGTATGGCAAATTCCGCAGCTATTTGCTCGTAACAAGAAATCTTTTGACGAAGTACTTGTAGCTCAGTTTGTAAAGATTGTTCATTTTGTAATGGTGGATCGACCCTGTGATATAAATCCGAAATCATCAAATTTTCAGTCATGATGTTTCTAGCTGTGTATGGGGGAATATTTGAGTTGCTTCAAATTTATATTTCCCAATATCTACAAACAAAAAACATCTATGATTTCAGTAAGAATACTGTGACTAAATTATCTAGCATAATAAGTCCTGAAGAACCATTCTTATTAGTTTGAATTAACAGCATGAGTAATGGGGATTTCAATTAAAAACTCAGTTCCTTGACCGGGATTAGAT
>NZ_JASJDK010000114.1 GCF_030065675.1 Mastigocoleus sp. MO_188.B34
ATTAACAGGAGTGACAACGGAATTTTCTTTTCCTAAAGTTTGGTCTGATGTAACTTGAGCGAGGACAGTATTACCAAAATAAATCAATGCTCCAGCAGTAATCACAGGAACTGAGAACCAAAACTTTTGTTTTAGGTGAAGAAGTCGCCATTTTGCAACCATAGTAAATTAACCCCATGATTGATGGAATTGGAGAGTTGTTTGGAGATGCTCACCTTACCGATGTAAAACAATACCGATGAGATTTAATTTGATTGTCAATGCTTGGAATAAATTCTAAATAAAATATATCAAAATTAGTGATTTTGTTATGAATTAGCAAACATGAACAATAAACAACAAAAATACTTGAAATCACACTCTTAATACTTTACTCTTTACTTATTTACTAGCTAGCTGATTGATTTTAGACCTGTGATGACAAGTTACAATAGAAAAAATTATTTGAGTAGTCTTTTTTTGTTTTCTTAACATTTGTGCATTTTCGGTATTTCTCTATACAAAAATTTTTAAAACATATAATAATTCGATTTGATCCATGTTAGCAACATGTATCTGAACCCTAGGTGGTGCAGTTATAGGTATAAATTTAGTGAAATTGGTATTTATCTTCATGTTCAGTTTATAACTCAACTATCTGATTTATAGGTTTTTATTTAATTCGTTTTATGCACTTCAAGGAGATCTGCATAAATTTATGCAACCATAAACCTAAGAAATATGTAGTTAATCTTTTTGCTGTGCCTGAAGATAAAATTCACGCAATTTAAGGGATTATGAACAATGCAAGCTAACTCATTTTTTACAGTTGATAGCCAGCCAATTACCTTTGAACAAGCTCTCAAGTACCTACAATCTTCAGGGGAAATGGGGAATTTTGTCGGAGAAATTCTACGTCAACATATTTTAGAACAAGAACTACTGTCAAGAGAAGAGCTACAAATAAATCCAGTAATCATAGAGCAAGCAATAATTAATTTTCGTTTAGAACAACAATTAACTGAACCTAAAGTATTTGAGCAATGGCTTACAAGTAATAATCTAACCTATGAAAGTTTTCATCACAGATTTGAAAAGGGATTTCAACTTGAAAGACTAAAAGATGAAATTACTTTACCCAAATTACAAGAAGTTTTTATTGAAAAAAAGATTTTTCTGGATCGAGTAGTCCTCTCTCGTTTGATTGTTGAGAATCAAGAATTACTAGAAGAACTTAAAACCCAAATTGAAGAAGGAGAAGCAAGTTTTGAGAAGTTAGTTCAGGAATATTCCATTACAGAAGACAAGATTTTTAATGGGATGATGGGGTTGCTCAGTCGCGGACAACTACCAGATGAACTTAGAGCTGCTGTTGACTTAGCCAGTCCTGGAGATTTAATGGGACCAATAGAAATTGAAAAAAATTGGTGTTTGTTCCGAATGGAACAATGTATCAGCGCATCACTCAGTGACGAGCAACTTAAGGAAACCCTGAAAAACGAGATTTTTGAACAATGGTTAACACAAAAGATTCAAGAAAAAGAAGTGCAGTTAACAATGTAGCTGTAGCGAATGAAATACTTAATATAGTTTGGGAAGATTTACCTTGGTGTTTACTTTCTCCGGAACAACAAACACAATTCAAAGATCTAGCTCAGACCAGTCACTATTATTTAGGAGAAAAGCTTTGGTCTACTAATATTCCAGGAAAACAATTTTTGATTCTTAGTGGTAAGGTACGTTTAAAAGAAGAAAGCACTAACAAATCCCTTGCTAATTTCACAATTGGAGACTGGTTTGGTGATTTACTAGAACTTTCTGGAAACATCAAAGCAGTTGCATCCAGTAAAGAAGTAGTAGTCATTTCCTGGGATGCGACTCTATGGAAAGAAACGAATTCTCCAGCCATCAATGAATTTTGGGAAGATTTGCGATCTCCCCTTAAGAGGGTATCGCAAATAAAATCTCTCTCCCAAGTTCAACAGATATTGGATTATCCATTTGTATCCAGTCTCAACACCGCAGCGGCTTGTTTAACAATGGCAGCACAACAGCTGCAAAGTCCAGTACAGCTAGATTGGGTAAAACGTCAGCTAAAGGGACAACGACCAAAACATATAGTAGCAGCCACTGAAAATTTAGGGATGGGTTTACAAAGGTTGCACGTTTGTTGGAGTGACTTACATCAGCTTTCCTTTCCAGCTTTATTGCACTGGAAACAAGAATATTGGGTGGTAATGTATGGTGTCAGAGGCGATCGAGCCATTATCGCTAACCCTCTAAACCCCAGTCAAACTTGTGAAAGTATTCCCCGATCGATAATTGAATCTGCATGGGATGGACAACTTTGGCTAGTAGAACCAATTCAAAAACAGGAAAAATTTGGTTTGAGTTGGTTTTTACCAGCTATTTGGCGCTACCGTAATTTACTAGGAGAAGTATTATTTGCATCTTTAACACTGCAACTATTGGGATTAGCAAGTCCAGTATTGACTCAGGTAATCATCGATAAAGCAATGGTTCAGGGTAGCATTTCTACTTTAGATGTAATGCTGATAGCCTTGTTTTGCATAGCTTTGTTTGAAGCATTTCTGGGTATTTTACGGATGTTCACTTTTACCCACACTGCTCGCCGTTTGGATCTGAGTTTATCTTCTCAAGTCTTTCGACACCTGATGCAGCTACCCCTGGCTTATTTTGAAGCCCGTCGGGTGGGAGACACTGTTGCAAGAGTCCAGGAGATGGAAAATATTCGTCAGTTTCTTACAGGGACAGCTTTGACAGTGGTTTTAGATGCAATCTTCGTTGTCGTATATCTAGCTTTAATGTTCTATTATGACTTGAAGTTGACGATGGTTGCTTTAGCCGTCATTCCTCTATTTGCGATTCTTATCTTAGTTTCCACACCAATTCTACGACGTTGGCTAAATGAATCTTTCAACCGTAGTGCTGATAGTCAATCTTTTTTAGTAGAAACAGTAACTGGGATTCATGCAGTCAAAGCCCATGCAGCAGAAAGAACAACACGAGAACGCTGGGAAGGATTATTTGCTCGTTATGTGCGTACTGATTTTAAAGCTGCAACCGCTTCCAATATCAGCAGCAATATTGGTAACTTTTTTCGGAGTTTATCTTACCTATTAATTTTAGGATTTGGTGCTCATTTAGCAATTCAACAAAAGCTAACAGTAGGTGAATTAGTAGCATTTCAAATGCTGTCAGGGCGAGTAACAGAACCAATTTTACGGCTAGTACAACTATGGCAAAATTTCCAACAAGTTTTACTTTCCGTTGACCGTTTGGGAGATATTTTAAACGAAACACCAGAAGCAGAATCAGGAACAGGTTTAACTCTACCGTCAGTAGAAGGAGAAGTTACCTTTGAAAAAGTTTTCTTTCGTTATCGTTCCGACCAAGAAGCAATCCTTAAAGGAATTTCCTTTAATATTAAACCGGGAATGTTTGTGGGAATTGTTGGTCGTAGTGGTTCTGGTAAAAGTACTCTTTCCAAACTTTTACAGGGACTATATCAATCGGAATCTGGTCGTATATTAATAGATAATTTTGATGTCAAACTTGCAGATTTAGCTTCTTTACGACAGCAAATTTCTGTAGTGCTCCAAGATGATTTTCTGTTTAACAGTTCTGTTTTAGAAAATATCACCTTAAGCAATCCAGAAATTACTCCTGAACAAGTCATCAATGCAGCTAAATATGCAGCAGCACATAACTTTATTAGCGAATTACCTCAAGGTTATGAAACTAATGTAGGAGAAAGAGGTACAGCACTTTCCGGTGGACAAAGACAAAGAGTCGCTTTAGCACGTTTATTTCTTTCCCAAGCACCGATTTTGATTTTAGATGAAGCAACAAGTGCTTTAGATAGTGAAACAGAACAAATAGTGCTGAAAAATATTAAAGAAGTAGCTCGGAATCGTACAGTATTTATGATTGCTCATAGGTTTGAACCTCTCAAGCAAGCAGATTTAATTCTGGTTTTGGATAAAGGTGTATTAATTGAACAAGGAAGCCATGCAGAATTAATCAAACAACAGGGATTATATTGGTCATTATACCAGCGTCAAAAATCTTCTATATAATTTTATATAGCTAAAAAAGCTAAAAATAAATTTTATTCTAGTCCTTAACTTTGGATGTTGATGATTTAAGGACTAGATAGTTTCGTATTTATTTTTTACTATTAGTTTGAATCCTTAATTCAATCATATTTAAACTAGTTTTAATTATCAAAAAATTATTTTTTTCATAAAAAAACTATATTGACCAATTATCTGCATAATCTCACAATGATATTTTCCTATTAATAAATAGAGTAAACAATCAGCTATTCACATTTATGCTAATTAATGACAAAACAAAAAATACTAATGGTACAACTACCAGCTTAGATACAACTGGAAATTTTCAAGTATTAGACAACTCTCTTGGTTCTCATGACTTAAATAATTACTCTCTCTCTAAATTCAGAAGTCAGAGTAGTTCTAGTGCTACTAGTAAAACTTCTTCTGCTACAGATCCTAACGGAACTTTTTCTAGAGCCACTTACATTGGTAAGTTAACAAACACAATCACCAACAGAGGTAGAATAGGTGGTCAAGCCTCTTATGGTAAAGACGAGCATGACTTTTACAAATTTAGGTTAAATAGTAACCGCGATGTTACTTTGAGTCTTTCTGGCTTGAGTAGAAATGCAGGTTTAGCAATATATGACAGTTCTCAAAGACTAATTTCTTGGTCCAACAAAGGTGGTAATAATGCTGAGTTTATTCGCCGCTCACTTTCTAAGGGTGATTACTACGCCTTGGTTTATAAGTATTCTGGTAATGGTACAAATTATAAACTTACAACTAAACTCAATTTGAGTAAGTATATTGCTGGAAATTTAAGAGCTAATACTTTCTCACTGGATTCTCGTTACGACAAGATGATTTTCTCTGGGAACGGTAATGTCGATTATGGCAGTGGTAAGCGAGATATTCTCAATCTCTCTAGGATTTCCTCTAAAAGTGTAAAGTTCAATTTTGCAAACACTCGTGGAGGTGGCGTCCTTTATAACTCTGGTAAAGGTAGTCGTGTATTTGATGCTATGACACTGAGTAACGGCAAAAAAATATTATTCGAGGGAATCGAAACCATTCGCTTTAGCGATCGCACTATTAACTTGTCAGTCAAACCTAACGATCCTTTGTTCAAGAAGCAATGGAATTTACACATGATGGGGGTTCACAATGCGTGGCGTTTCACCAAAGGGTCATCAGGAGTATTGGTTGGTGTACAAGATACAGGACTAGGAACTAATAGTCGGGGTTTCATCCACTCGGATTTACGTAAAACTACAATTTATAGGAATAACTATCAAGATGAATTTTTCCGTGAAATTAGGGGTAAGAATTATGGAAGAAAATTTACTTCTCATGGAACAGCTGTTCAAGGGATAATTGCGGCTGCAACTAATAATAGACGGGGTATGAGTGGAATCAACTGGAATTCTCGAGTTTTCCATATTGATGTTCTCGATGGTAATAAAAACGACCAATCTAAAGCAAAAGCTACTCAAAATATGATTAATGAGGCTAATCGAAATGGACAGCGCCTTGTCATCAATATGAGCTTAGGTGGTGGTAGTACCAGTAGTGCATTTGAAAAATTGATTGCCCGAAATCAAAAGAATGCCCTCTTTGTAATAGCATCTGGTAACGATAATCGTAATAGTATTTCATATCCCGCACGTCTTGCAAGTCGGTACAGTAATGTTATTTCTGTAGGTGCTTCCTGGGGAACTCGCGATACACGTGGTAAATTGAGGACACCTGGTACTCGCATTTCTTACCCAGGATCGTGGGGTTCTAACTATGGAGATGGATTAACCCTGATGGCTCCTTCTGAAGTTTATACTACTAACGCGAGGCGCAACTCATCAGGAAATGTTGGTTTCGGTTATGCTACTCGCTTTAATGGAACTTCCGCAGCAACACCCCATGTTACAGGAGTTGCTTCATTAGTTTGGAGTGTAAATAGTCGATTGAGCGCCACCCAAATTAAGTCGATTATGTCACAAACAGCATACGACCTTGGTACAAGAGGCTATGACAGAGTTTATGGTCATGGATTTGTTAATGCTGATGCTGCTGTTCGACGGGCTATGGCATTAGCAAGAGGTGCCGCATAATTTCTACAACCTTGAAATAGGATAAAAGCAGTTTTGAAAAGCTCCTCAAGAAATTTTTCAAAACTGCTCTTACAAATTATTCATCAAAAAAAACTGAGATAGTTCTCATGACGACTTACTGGACAAAAATTTTAGGCAGCTTAATTTGGAAAAAGCCGCTGATCCATTATTTAATTCTAGGATTGGCAGTATTGACTTTGACTAGTTGCTCATATCCAACCCAAGCAGAAAACTCGCCTAAATTATTTTCAAAATTTTCAAATTCGACTCATCCTTCACAAGGTGGTAATGTGAGTAATCTGATTAAATTTAAAGTGATTAATTTTGGATATAGCCCTTTAGAAGAAAATTTTGAACCTGATCCCAAAGTGCTTGTATTTCGAGATAAGAAGACATGGAGTAAATTTTGGAACACAATTTCAATTTTAGATTTGAATTTGCAAAAACCTCCCGTTCCCAAATTCAATTTTGAGGAAAAGATGATTATTGGATTAACTTCTGGTTCTAAAACTACAGGAGGTTATAAAATTCGTATCAATAAAATTGAGTCATTTCAAGAAAAACAGGGTAGACGCTGGATAATTCACTATACCGAAATCAGACCCGATGAGAGTTGCATTCTAACTCAAAAACCAACAACTCCCAACATTTTTATCTCCACAGATAAATCAGATATTTACTCTATTGATTTACAAGGGAAAAAGATGATTTATTCTTGTTCTAATTAACTACAATTTTCCACCGGGAATTTGTTTCCATACATAAATTATCTAAACTTCAATTTCAAACATATTTATGATTAAGTTCTCCTAATTTTCAAGGAGCAGGAATTTCCTATGCAAAATTCACATATTACACCCTCAGTAATAAAAACTCGTCAAATTCGCCAACAATTAGTCCAAAATGAAGATTACTTATCTTACGAATTAGGACAAGCAGTTAAAAAATTGCCACCTTTTTATACTCGTATACTTGCAGGAAGTATTAGTTTATTGGTATTCAGTATTCTTACCTGGGCACATTTTTGTAAAGTGGATGAAGTTGCAGTAACTCAGGGTAAATTAATTCCTTCTGAAAAAATACGTCCTTTACGTTCGGTGGGAGAAGGAGTTATTAAAGAAATCAAAATTAAAGAGGGAGATAGAGTAAATAAAGAAGATGTTTTAATTGAACGTGCTCCAGATTTATCGGAAGCAGAAATTAACCGTCTAGAAAACTCTGCAAAATTGATCAAACAAGACTTAGCTCGTCTGGAAGCCGAACATGCAGGTAAAGGTTCAACTGGAGTAGGTTTACAAGACCAATTATTGCGATCGCGTCTAGAAGACTTTAAAAATCGTCGCGCAGCAGCAGTCGCAGAATCCAAGCGTCAACTAGCAATCAAAAATGCGTCTCAACAGCGTTTAATTGGTTTGAAGCAAAACCTCTCGAATGCCAAAACTAATCTTAGCTATGCACAAACTAGTTCTATTAACGCACAAAAACTTTTGCAACAAAGCCAGAAAAGACTTAATTTAGCTCGTAAAAGAGAGCAGTCTTTTGCTTCTTTAGCAAGCAGTGGTGCTGTTGCTCGCATGGACTATATTGAATCCCAAGAGAGAGTTACTAGTACAGCTGCTGATGTTACTAGAGTCACCGATCAAATTACCCAAGCACGCGATCGCATTACAGATGCTCAGGATAAAATTACTTCTTTGGTAAGAGACATTGCGGTACAAGAGCAAGAGATTCTTCAAGCACAACAAGCATATACTGTTGCCCTCAATCAAGCAAAACGTCTGGATTCTGAGCGTACCAGTGAAATTTTGACCCAAATCAACAGACGTAGAGAAGAACTAACTAATATTCAAGGTGAATTAACTAAGGTCAAAACTAGGCGTAGGGACGAAACAATTAAAGCTCCAACACAAGGAATAGTTTATAACCTCAAAGCAACTCTTGGACCCGTACAACCAGGGGAAGAATTATTATCTATTGTTTCTCCTGATAATAAATTAGTCTTGGAAACAAAAGTCCTCAATCGCGATATTGGCTTTATCAAAGAAGGAATGGATGTAAAAGTAAAAATAGCTACCTTTCCCTTTCAGGAATTTGGTACTATCGATGGCAAAGTAATCAAGATTAGCCCCAATGCAATCAGTGATGAAAAATTAGGATCGGTTTTCTTAGCACGAATTAAACTTGCACGACATTCAATGAAGGTAAGAGATAATAAATCTGACTTTACCCCGGGAATGACTGCAACTGCAGAAATTGTCACTCGGCAAAAGTCAATATTGATGTTTTTTATTGAACCAATTATTCGTAGATTTGATGAAGCATTTTCAGCAAGGTAATACCAATTTCCTTTAATATTGCTATACTTAAGGTTGTAAATTTGATACAAGCACAACTCTCGCCTTAAGCATCTCCACAACAGAAGGATCGTGAGAAGTAAATATTAAAGTACCTCCGTTACAGGTAAACTCCTTCAAGACATCCAACATCAACGCCAAAGACTTGGGATCTTGTCCCACCATAATTTCATCGAGCAAACAAATCTGCGGTTTTCTTGCTAAAACAGCTCCCAATGCTAATCTGCGTTTCTGTCCCTGAGAAAGGGAATGGGGATGTTGCTCAATCAATGAACTTAAATTTAATTTTTCAATTAACAAACTTGCAACTTCTGGAGTCACACCTGGCTGAAAAATTTCTGACTGGACACTATCAGCAAAGAGTTGGTGGTTGGGATTTTGCAGTACAAAACCGACATTTTTCGCGATTTGGACAACACTGCGCTTGGTAACGTCTCGACCGAGAATTTCTAACTTACCTGTAGCAGGTTTAAGCAAGCCACTTAAAAGTTTGAGTAAAGTTGTTTTACCACAACCATTATCACCTTTAAGTAATACAGTCTCGCCACTATTCACTTGTAAATTTGGGTAAGCAGGATACCCTCCCCAACTAAGATTTTGGGTTTGTAGCACAATGACGTTGGAAGTCTGTTGAAGATTGTTGGGAACTGAGGAAGTATGAGTTATCAAATCCGTTGAGACATGGTCTGACCGATCTCTAAAAGAATTTTGATTGGATGATAAACGATTTTCATCCTCCCAATCAGCAACGCCGAGAATATCCCACTCAGAAAGTTTACCATCTTGGAAACGAAAAATACGATCGCAAATTTCTTTTACCGCATCAAAGCGATGTTCAATTAAAATTACAGATTGTCCTCGCTCTCTACGGGAGTGTAATATTTGCGTCAATAACTTTACCCCCTTAGTATCAAGAAACGCAAAGGGCTCATCCAAGAGTAATACAGGTTGACCAGTTGCTAACATACATCCCAACAAGAGACGTTGTTTCTGTCCAGCAGAAAGTTGGTTAATATGCCAATTTCGTTGAAGGTCTAATCCAAACTCTTGTAAGGAAGTCTCTGCTAATAGAGGAATTTCTTTGGTGTCCACATTCCAATTTTCCAAGCCAAAAACCAATTCTTCCCAAACTCTATCGGTAAAAATTTGGGTTTCTACATTTTGCAATAGAATACAAAAATTTTGCGATCGCTCTCTAATAGATTGCTGATTTATCTCATTTCCTTGGTAAAGTATTTGACCGTTTAATTTTCCGCCAACATGTTCGGGTGAGATTCCTGCAATGCAATTAAGCAAAGTACTTTTACCGCTACCAGTTGCTCCAGCAATTAAAACAACTTCTCCGGGATATACCGTCAAATTAATATCTGCAATAGTTGGTTTTGACTTTCCTATATGGGTAAAGGAAAGGTCAACTACTTCCAGTTGCGGATCTATTTGACTATGTTTGCTTGCATTCCCCATTCGATATAACCTACCCCTAACAGTATTAGTACCAGACCCAAACCAAAAACTAAATCTTTAATTTTCCAGGTTAGTGGTTTAGAGTTACTTCTGGGAAGTGCAGGGTCATAACCTCTGGTTTGTAAGCCAATGGTAACATCATCGGCATAGGCAACTATTTGAAAAACTAAGGGAATAAACAAACCACTAAACCAATGTTGTGGTTGAAGACTTAAGTTGATCCCTCGTAATCGATTTGCATCAATAATTCGTTGGGTTTCTTGCTGGATAATTGGTAAAAAGCGCCAAATCAACATTAAACTCAGCGTCAAAAAACTTGGTAAACGTACTACTTGTAAAGTTCTGATTAAATCTGCTGGGGGAGTTGTACCAGCAAGTAAGGGTGCAGGTATGGCGATCGCTAATAAGCGTAGGGCGCTAAAAAGTGATTTTTCCAAATCTCCCAATAACCAGGTAGAAAGTCCAACAAATAATGTTATTACCAGGGAAACTCTTATTAAAGTTGCAGTTTGAATGGTGACTTGGGTAAACAGCAAAATTAATAATATTCCTACCAGTGAACCTACAGAATAGATATTTTGCAACAAAAATGCAAAACCAATTAAGACTATACAAGTAACTATTTTGATCAAAGGGTTAACTTGGGAAATAAAAGTATATTTTTGCTGATTTGGTTTTTGTTTATCAAATTTATGATTTGGTTGTCGTTTATTAAATCTAGAGGTCAGCATCTAATTTCCCAGCTCGCTTAAGTTGCTTAATTACTAGTTCTCCTAACCACCAACCAATTGCACCGGTAGCACAGGAAGCTATCCCCATAACCACAAAAATCCAAGGTTGAGTTAAAAGTTGGGCAAACTTACCCCCTACTACGTAAGCTGCAATTAACAGACCTAGAGGAGCAGCACTACCGAAGAATACAATATTACCAAGTAAGCGGTTACCTTTACTGTGATAATTCCCTCGGAAAAAGATTATCAATTCGGTCAAGAGGCTAGTAGCAGTCAAGTAAAGGGTGATTACAGGAGAAATCGCTCCCAACAACAAAGCTAAAGGCACAATCATTAAGGCGACACTACCTTTACGTTGTAACCTCGCCATACCGATGGTCATAAAAATCCCACCAAAAGGTCCCCAAGCTACAAGTTGAAGTCCGGGGAAAAAAGCCGCTAAAGGACCAACTATTAGTACAGCAATTACCATCCCAATAGTCATAAAAGCGGCAAAAACATAGTCTTTTAAACGCCAGGTAGAATCTTGCATTTTTCTTTAATAGAATTTTATTTGTGTAAAAACTTAACTCTTATGCATCGCATAAGTTAATCATGCTCAATACTATTAAAAATTACAATCACACGAAAAACAAAATCAAAATTTAGGTGACGTTACCAAACAGCGCGTTAAAGATTTGGAAGGATATTTGCAATTAGTTAATAATCGATAAAAATCTTGCTTTTCTGTTTCCCGCTCCCACTTACTTACAATCGGGTGTGGGGTTTTTTAGTTTTAAAGGTAATTTACCAGATATCATATAAACTTTGGTACTAAGCTGTTTTGTGGCGCTCGTAGCATATTATTTATTATGGCAACAATTAACGATAATTACCTGAAACTTAAAGCCGGCTATCTATTCCCCGAAATTGCTCGTCGAGTGAATACCTTCGCGGAGGGAAATCCAGAAGCTCAAATTATTAAACTGGGTATTGGTGATGTTACCGAACCTTTACCTGAAGCCTGCTGCAAAGCAATTATTAAAGCTGTCGAAGAAATGGGCGCTCGCGCCACATTTAAAGGTTATGGACCAGAACAAGGTTATCCTTGGTTACGCGAAAAGATTGCCATACAAGACTTTCAGTCACGAGGTTGTGAGATTGATGCCTCAGAAATTTTTATTTCAGATGGCTCTAAATGTGATACTGGTAACATCCTGGATATTTTTGGTCACGATAATACAATAGCTGTCACAGACCCCGTTTATCCAGTTTATGTAGATACTAACGTGATGGCGGGAAATACCGGAGATGCAAAAAATAATGGTGAGTATGAAGGTTTAGTATATTTACCCATCACAGCTGAAAATCAATTTACTGCAGAGATCCCCTCAGAAAAAGTTGATTTAGTTTATCTCTGTTTCCCTAACAACCCTACAGGTGCTACTGCTACCAAGGAATATTTGAAAAAGTGGGTTGACTATGCCAAAGCTAACGGTACAATAATTTTCTTTGATTCTGCATACGAAGGTTACATTACCGATCCTACTTTACCTCACTCCATTTATGAAATTGAAGGAGCAAGGGATTGTGCGATCGAATTTCGTTCTTTCTCTAAGAGTGCTGGGTTTACAGGTACTCGTTGCGCCTTTACTGTTGTACCAAAAACTTTAAAAGGAAAAGCATCTGATGGCTCAGATGTTGAAGTCTGGAAACTGTGGAATCGCCGTCAATCAACTAAATTCAATGGTGTTTCTTACATTGTTCAGCGCGGTGCAGAAGCTGCTTATTCTGAAGAAGGTAAATCACAAATCAAACAACTAATTAACTTTTATTTGGAAAACGCCAAAATAATTTGTGATAAGCTCACCGCAGCTGGGTTGAAGGTATATGGTGGTGTAAATGCACCTTACGTCTGGGTTAAAACTCCCAATAATTTATCAAGCTGGGATTTCTTTGATAAGTTACTTCATAACACTAATGTGGTGGGAACTCCTGGTTCCGGTTTTGGAGCAGCAGGTGAAGGTTACTTCCGAATTTCTGCTTTTAATAGTCGGGAAAATGTGGAAGAAGCAATGAAACGTATTACTGAAAATTTCAAAATTTAGATTGGTATATCACTGCTAAAAGAATTTGACACCCAAGAAGATAGTGTTGGTGAAAGTTACTACGCATTTTTATATTTCGTCACATTAATTTTGTTTTGTCGCGTGACGTTAGTCATAGTGTTTGTTGTCTCAAAGTTCACGCAGTGCGTCCAATAGATTGGGTGGGGTGGGGGACTTTTGTCCCCCTTTTATTGGGTGTACTTCAATTACTTGCAATCCGCTACATAATCGAATGTGCTGATATTCTTCGGATAAGTGCAAGTCTCCAAGCAAATGCAAAAATTATCTGATAAACGACTACATAAGTACAAATAATATTTTTTGTAATGCTGTAACGTTGCAGTAATGACATCATCGGTGGGTAAACTTCAAGAATATGCAGTTAGTAGATAGATTTTTTATCCCAGTTTTCTATTACCTTTGATTAGCAACGTTCAATAATTAGTATTACATAAAACATTTTATGACTATTAACACGCCTTGGTGGATACAAACGATTATTGGTGAATTATCTGAGACACAAAATCAAGAATTAACTGCTGAATTTTTACATCAAGAGGATATATTTGAAAGAATTTGCTGTGAAATTCAGTCGAAACTGGGCTTTGATTACGTAGCAATTCAAATAATCAGTCCAGAAGATAATTTTATCGAGACAGTTTATGGAAATGGAATTGCAGCTTCTTGGTTAGGAAGAGCCAAACATTATATGGAACCAGATTCCGATTTACGTGATATTAATGCTGATATTGCTCAAACTGGTCGTACTGAAATTATTTCTGGATGGGACGAGCGATTTAATAAATGGATGTATAAAGAATATAAGCATGAAAATTTAGTTCGAGTATTCACACCAATTATTACTATTAAAAATAAAGATGGGACACTTAATGATAATTGGTTTGAATCTATTCATGGGCAAGTTGAATCAGATATCAAAAAGCAAAATGGATACAACAAAGTTATAAAAATTAATTCTAAAATATCTAATTCAAAATGTAATATCATCGGTACAGTGGAAGCCGGATACCAAAATAGAAATGTGCATATTGAAGTTGAAAAAGCAGTTAGTTTATACCAATTAGTATCTAAATCGGCTTTAGAAATTAATAAATTATTATTATCATATGGCTTGGAAGTTATAGCAGAAAAAGTTAGAGAAAGCCTAAAAGCAAACTCAATAACTTTATATTTTTTACAAGATGAACTACAAGGAAACTATATTTATGAAGCTTGTTCGGGTCAACTAGGTAAACGTCTCTTAAAAATATGTCCACCTCGTAAAGACGGATTAGGGGAAATTTCCATTCGTGAACAACAAGCAAAATTTATTCCTAACAAAGGTGAAAATCATATAAGTTTGGAAGCCTTTAACCCAAAAGCTTTTAAAGAAGGAATCAGGGCAATGGCTGCATTTCCTTTACTGATTAACAATTTAAAAAATCATTCAGAACATAAGTCTTTAACAGGTGTTCTTTACATATTTTTCAAGAATAAACATCAGTTTACTCATAAAGAAATTTCTCAAGGGCAATACTTTGCAAATAGTTTAGCTTATGCCCTTTTAAACTTAATGACTTATAAAAAGATGCAAAGGCAAACTCGACAACTGAAAATTCTAAACTCAGTTGTTGAATCTCTTGCAAAAACACCTGAAGATGGTAATCTACTAAATCATATTGCTTGGAATATGTTAAATATTCTAGGTGCAGATATTGTCACAATTTTTGAATATATTGAGTCCGATAGAGAATTTATGGCACTACCTGCGACCGCAGGACGACTTAAAATTCAAAAAAAGTATAAGGAAATCACTGAACAAAGTATTCCTTTTCGATTAGTCAAACGGAATGAGAACATTTATGCAACACAAATTCTTGAAGAACCATTTTTTCATTCATTTAAAAAATCAAACTTTATCAAGGAAGAAAAAATAAAGTCTACAGCTGGGATTTTACTACGAGTTGGTCAGGAAGTAATTGGTGTTTTGTTTATCAACTATCGACATGATCATGTATTTTCTAAACAAGAAAAGCAAATAATTGATATATTAGCTTCTTCTGCAGCGATCGCGATCAAGAATCAACGATGGTTAGAAGTTCTTAAGGAAGTTGACCGAGAAATTATTGCAACCCTAGACCAAAAAGAACTTTTGATGCGGATTGCTCAAAAAGTTGCTCAGGTTACAGCAGCTGAGTTTGGAGAAATTCGTTTGCTTGATTTAAGCACTCAAGAACTTGTAATGGAGGCGAGATACCCCTCCAATACACCAATTGATAAGCAATGGAATCGTCTCAGCATCAAAGATGGTGGTGAAGGAATCACTGGATGGGTCGCTAACTATCGACAATCAAAATTAGTACCGGATGTTCAGCTTGAACCCCTATATAAACGCTTTTTTCAAAATACTAGTTCTGAATTGTGCGTACCGCTTTTGGATAAAGACAGTGGTTTATTGGGTGTATTGAATGTAGAAAGTACTCGTGTTAACGCCTTCGATAAAAGAGACCAGCGAAGGTTAGAAGCCCTTGCAAACCAGGTGGTAATTGCTCTTAAGAATGTCAAGAATAACGAACAACAAATTGCGATTGAGAGAATGGAAACTCTTAATCTCATTGCTCGGTCAACTCTTCACCGAATAAATAATCATTTGGGAGCAATTCAAGTATGGGCACAGAAAATTATTGATGGAGGCGAACAATATAGTCAAGATTTTGCCAGGAAGATTCGCTCTGAAGTGACTAAAGCTTTAGAAGATAGAAATCGTATCAGACGTTGGTTGTTGGATAAGTTTACACCTATTAATGTGTGTCAGATAATTATCACAGCGCATAATCGAGTTAGCATACCATCAAATATCAATCAAGAATTAAATATACCTAGTAATTTGCCTGAAGTAATGGGAACTGAAGTACAGTTAGTGGATGTTTTTTACAACTTGATCAAAAATGCAATTGACGCAATGCCCAATGGGGGTGAATTATCTATTAATGCAACAGTATTAGAACAGGAAAAACAAACATGGATTGTAGTACAAGTTATTGATACCGGAATAGGTATTTCCCTAGAGAATCAAAGTCAAATATTTGAAATAAATTACACTACTAAGCCAGAACATGATGGAGAAGGTTTATGGTTAACGCGAAGTTACGTAGAGAGAATTGGTGGAAAGTTAAATGTGAGTAGTGTTCCAAACCAAGAAACAAAATTCACTGTGCTGCTTCCAGCCATTCAAACACAAGAACTATAATGTCAAACTTCGTAATAAATCGAAATTTACTTAATAATTAGACAAATTTATGACAGCTTTTAAAATATTACTCGTTGAAGATGAAGCAAGTTGGCAAGGTATTCTCAAAGATTATTTAAAAGTAGCCTTGAAAGGTACTGAGTATCCAAAAAATCCAATTCAAATTATAGGAACCTACAATGAAGCCAAAAAAGCTCTTGAAAGTGATGGACCTTGGGACTTATTAGTCGTGGATATTAGACTAGGTTCGCAGAAAAATACTTTTGGGAAATTTTTGGTAAAACGTGCAAACGAATTAGAGATACCAACAATTGTGGTCAGTGGAGAAATAACGGTCTCCGATGTTCGGAATTTTCTTAAAGAATATAAGGTATATGATTGTTTTTCTAAAGATGACTTCGTTTCCCAAGATAAGGCTTTTATTGAAAGCGTACAAATAATTTTAAAACAGGGAAACAGTAATAAAAACAATATAGATTCTCAGGTTGATTCAGTAGAAAATACTCTGGCATCGAGTATTACAAATAACTACGCCCTGTTGATTGGAATTTCTGACTACTTGCATATTAATCGTTTAAACAAGACAATGATTGATGCTTCTGACTTGTACCATACTTTAGCTCAGAATGGGTATCAAAATGCAAATATGCACTTATTAATAGATAAGCAAGCAACCAAAATTGCAATCAGCAGTGAACTAAATTGGTTAGCTAATTCCACCAGAGTTGATGATACAGTAATTATCTTTTTCTCTGGTCATGGAATCCAACAAACTGCTAAATCTCAAACTGGTGAGTATTTATGTCCTGTAGAAGCAAATTTAAAGGACTTGGAAAATAGCTGTATTTCCAGTAAAGAGTTTATAACGATTTTACGCTCCATTCCTGCTCATCACATAGTTGTGTTCCTAGATACTTGCCATAATAGTTTAGTCAATGAAACACAAGAGGTAAAATTAGATATTAAAGGAGGCTTATCAGAAGCAGTATTAACTGCTTTAGCTGAAGAAAAAGGACGAATAATTATTGCTTCATGTAAAGAAGAAGAATTTTCTTGGGAGTTACCAGATATGCGTAATGGTTTGTTTACTCACTACTTACTAGAAGGTTTACGTGGAAGTGCAGCTAGACCAGATGGTACAGTTCCAATCATGAGACTCTTTAACTATATATCTGACAAGGTTCCTCAACACTGTTCCCAGCATCCATTGATAAAGTCCAATGCTGAAAACTTTATTATTGCAATATCTGGGAATTAGAGGCAAATCTAAATAGTTGAGACTATCTCAAATTCTTGGATTTTCCCAAATTATGTAATCATTTGCATATTTGTGTCGCAAATTCTTCTGTATTTTATTTCTCTGAAACTCCTTAATATAGTTGTATTGATTTGTAGTCGTATTTATTGGGGTTTTCAGAGACAAATAAATAAATTATTCGTGTTAATATTATGTGTCTTGATATCCTTTACTACTTGTTAAAAATAGATTTTTATAAAAATTGCTGACAATTAGCAATATTCAATGAGTGAATTAAAAAATATATTAAAGCTATTAAAAAATAACAGAAAATTTTTCATATGTATGGTTATTGGAGTTTCGATAATCAGTTTTTCATATCGACCATTATCTGAAGTACAGTGGATCGGCTTCGGAGAAGATAAGATTACTTCAAAGGGTGAAGAACAAGTAAGAAATCCCAAAAATAAAAAAATTGTTAAGTTAATAGAAACTAAAACAACATATACAATACCAGAAAAAACACTTTGGGATTGGCTAGAACTACTTAGTAATCTTGCAATTCCAATTTTCGTTGTATTTTTGACCTATGAATTTCAACGTAACGAACAAATAAAGTCAGAAGAAAGAACTAAATTTGAAAAAGAAAGAACAACTAATATCTTGAATGAAGAAGTTTTGCAGGCTTATATTGATAGGATATCAGAGTTATTAATTGATAAAAATGTCAAAACTTTATCTATTGATGACCCTTTACGAGATGTAGCATTAGATGTGGCACGTACAAGAACATTATCAGTACTGCGAAGACTTGATAAAGATGGAGAACGAAAAGGAAATATTATTCGGTTTTTGATTGATGCAGGATTTATAGCGAAATTGAAATTAGATTTAAGCAACGTAGATCTCAGTAATGCCGATCTTAGAGGTACAAATCTTAGTGAAGCCAACCTCATTAATGCAAATCTCACCAACGCTAATCTCAGCAATGTCAACTTTAATGGCGCAAACCTAAGTGGAGCCAATCTCATTAGTACGAATCTGAGTCATGCTTATCTCTATGATACCAACTTAAATGGAGTCAATCTCAGTAATGCTAATCTCAGCAATGCCAATCTCAGAGGTGCTAACCTCATGGGAGTTAATCTCAGTGGTGCTAACCTCAATCATACTTACTTGATTGGTGCTAATCTGAGTCGTGTCGATCTCAGTGGTGCTAACCTCAGTGAGACTTATCTGAGTGGTACCAATCTCAATGGTGCAAATCTCAGTAGTGCTAATCTTAGTGGTACCAAGTTCGAGCATTACATTTACGGTACAGCCGAAAATATAACAACAGAACAAATCAAAGAAGCCAATAACTGGGAAAAAGCAGTATACAGTCCCCAATTTCGTAAAAAACTCGGCTTACCACCAGGAAACTAAAAAAATAAATTTATAAATCAATCAGATAGAAAGAAAATGTGTTTATATGCAACATTGAATAAAAGGACAATTATTCAGAGCATATACATAGCAATTATTTAAATTATTAGTACAAGTATATAATTACCAGTTCATAGTAAACTGTTTATATTTAAAAAGACGTAGCATGCTACGTCTTTAATATATTTTTGCTATTTATCCAGCAATATTTTTGATAAAAAATGTCTATATATAAAATAATTAATTGATATATTATAAAGCTTTTGAGTGGTTTTCTTCTGGGGAATCAAGTTCTGCAAAAAAGTTTTTAATTTTACCCCCAATTTCATCTGCAGCACTTCTGAGTTCTTGTTTTTGTGTCTCATCAAGCCCTTGCCAAAAAGCTTGCCATAAACTTGCTGCCATTTGAATACCAATGAAGGGAGAAAGAATACTTAGAGGGACAAGAATAGAACTACCAAAAATCATTACAGCTATTACCAGAACAGCTCCAACAGCTACACCTTTTTTGCCAGCGTCCCAAGCAATTTTGCTCACTCTTTCAATGATCTCACTATTTTTAATATCACCACGACGTCGCGCTCCTTCAAGATGCAGAAGTTCCTTAACGGCTTTGTATATTGCAAAAGATATACCAGCTCCAATTAGTCCAGCAGTAGCTGATTCAATTATCTCAAGCTCTCCTAGAGCTTCGAGAATTTCACCATCCTTTAACTCTTCTAGACTCTCTTCAAAAGAAGGATCTACTTGGGAAGCGGTTAACTTAGAGCCTTTGGATAACTTTGCAACGTCGAATACATCCATATGTACTTCGGGGGATTCATATTTGATATTATTCATAGCCATGATAACCTCTTAATCAAGTTGATTATTCTAAAATTTGGGTAAATACATCTACAATTTGGCTTTTTTTCTTCGCTTAATTCATGAAGCCTAAATTTTGGTTCTCAATCAATAATTAATTCATATTGATTTGGTAGAAATCAAATTATCAATGATATATTTTTCTACCTTTTCATTTTTATCATTCCGGATTTTGAAGCATTCTTCTTAATAAGATAATTTAATGATTTACATTACTAAATACTTTGAATCAACACACTCTTTTTTTAGAAACTCCTTTTATCTTCCGCTTTACATTATTTAATTTAAAGGTTGCGAATGAAGTTTCTATTAAAAAAAAATGAAAAGTTTCTCATAAAATAATTTATTTGTTTAGTTGATGTTTTTGCATATATATTTATAAAGATAAATAAAATAAAGTACTTAGTATAATTAAGCATCTAACTGAAGTATGAATAATCCTAATGGATTTAGCAGGATTGCAGAATAAATTTCCCACAGCAGATGCTAAAAAGCTTGTGGGACTTATATTAGACATCTCCGGAAAAGAATGTAGAGACGTAGCAGAGCCTTTGGCGTCGGCGTAGCCTCTGCTACGTCTCTACAAGGATTTTGGGTTATACATATTTAATTTCCGGAGAGGTCTATTTAATATTCATACTTATTTGGTCAAAGCGCACTGATGTGCGCTCTTACAAAATAAATTGATGTCTCAACTTATCTCTTATAAAGTTGAGTCATTTCCAACAACCGTTGACTCAACTCAGAAGTTAACAAATCAGAACTACTATAACGCCAACGCCAGTTACCAGGAATAACACTAGGGTCGTTCATCCGCGCCGAATTATCTAAACCTAAAATATCCTGTAACGGTAAAACAGCTAAATCTCCCACAGAAGCTAAAGCCATACGAATAAATACCCAGTTGATTTCTTTAACTTCTTCTGGGGAATTATAACCCAAGTACTTTGCTACATGCTGTTTTTCTGCATCGCCAGTTGTTTGCCACCAACCAATGGCTGTATCGTTATCGTGGGTACCGGGATAAACTACACAGTTGGGAATGTAATTATGGGGTAAATAAGGATTATCAGCATCGCCACCAAAAGCAAACTGTAGAATACGCATTCCTGGAAAATCAAAGTGATCGCGCAGTTCTTCGACCTCGGGAGTAATAATCCCCAAATCTTCCGCCATGACTGGTAAACTACCCAAACTATTACCTAAGGTTTCAAAAAATTCTGCACCAGGAGCTAGCACCCATTCACCATTAATTGCGGTTTCTTCGCCAGCAGGTACACGCCAATAAGCTTCAAATCCCCGGAAATGATCGATCCGAACAATATCTACATATTGTAATGTGGCACGGAAACGTTCGATCCACCAAGCATATTTAGTTTCCTTTAATTTATCCCAATCGTAAACGGGATTACCCCACAATTGACCCGTAGCACTAAAGTAATCGGGTGGTACACCAGCAATATAAGCCGATTCTAGGCTTTCAGGATCTAATTGGAAAATTTCTGGGTTTGCCCACACATCTGAACTATTGTGGCAAACATAAATGGATATATCCCCAACTATTTGAATATTCTTGTCATTGGCATATTTTCTAAGTTCTTTCCACTGCTCGAAGAACTTAAATTGGAGGAACTTATGGTATAAAATCTGGTCTTTAAGCTCTTGATGTTTAGCTTGGAGGGCATCGGGTTCGCGGCGTGCAACACCTTTATCCCAACAATTCCAAGCTTTATATTCATTAGTCTCTAACAGAGACATAAATAATACATAATCATCCAACCAAGACGACTGTGATTGACAAAATTCTTCAAATTCCGGATTTGATTTTTCTGCTAAAAATTTCTCAAATCGTTGATAAGCTAGTTTAAGGATTTGAGTTTTATGGGGAATCACTTCGTCAAAGTTGACCCTTTGGAGATTCGCTTCTGTGCCTGGAGATAGAGGGGTTAATTCATCTTGAGTTAGTAGCCCTTCTGTGACTAGTTTTTCTAAACTAATCATCAAGGGATTACCAGCAAAAGCACTGAAATTCATTGTGTAGGGAGAATGTTCGTATCCTGTTGGTCCTAAAGGCAGAATTTGCCATAATTTTTGACCGCTATTTACCAGAAAGTCAACAAAATCATATGCAGATTCTCCTAGATCGCCTATACCATGATGGCTTGGTAAAGAAGTTGGATGTAATAAAATTCCGCTAGCTCTGGGAAAACTCATGACAAATTCCTAGTAATACGTTGTGTCTAGATAAGAAAAGGAGAAGATAGTAAGCTCAAGGATGTGTTAAATCAGCTTCATGACCAATGTTTGATTGATGTTTTGCTTGGCTTAATTACCTAACGTTTATCAACAGCTGGCATAGTTATGCTCAGACAGCTAAAGTAAATTTAATCGATTCAATACAAGTTATCTATTCCAAGTTTAGCTGGATTAGCCCTCGGACATATTCTCTATTGTCAACAACTAAAATAAATTGTGTCATTGGTTATTATGTGATTGATTATTTTGTCCCTGCATATTTTGTATTCGGAAATTAGTCATTCTTAGAGCAAAAATTAGGATAAAAAATAGTTTAAATTATAGTTGAGATTAAAAATAGCCCCAAACTTATCACCAATAATTTCAGTCAAGTCAACTTTTTAATTGATATATTTGGGTGAGGGCTGAAACTACACTGAAAACACAAAGTTATAAGGAAAAGATACTGTTTTTCTTCTACATCTGTTGGTGATAAACTTCTTATTTTTCAAACTTTGCCTTGAGTGTTTTCTTTCCTATATTTACTAATATCAGGGATAAAAGTGATGGTTAACTGAGATTTCGCTGATATTTAGATAAAAAATAAAAAAATTAGGCATAGGAAAGGTTATCATTAGTTTTTGATTTCCATGAAGTTGACATAAAACATTATCATATTCATCAAATTTGAGGTAAAAATCTATTGCATTTATTTTGACTTATGTTTTCTCAAAATAACAGCTACTTGGGGTATAGAATTTAAAAAATTATCTGACTAGAGTTATATGTATAATATATAACTGATAAAGTGAATAAAAAACCTATTTCAAAATTATGGAACAGGTTCCTTATTTTTTCTTATTTAACTTTTAGACAAGTCTCAGTTAAGTATCAATATTTTCTCAGGTTTATCCCCAAGATTAGTAGTCAGACAAATTCAGTGCAGGTACTAACACAAAACTTCAAATAAATTAAATACAATGGATCATTTAATGAACCTTAAGCAGTGATTCTGCTTTGTAAAATAGCGTATGGGAATAGGGCAGTAAATATTATGATTATGCAAAATCCATTATTAAAAGACGATCCCCTTTGGTTTAAAGATGCAGTAATTTATGAAGTTCCGGTACGCGCTTACGCGGATAGCGATGGTGATGGTATCGGAGATTTTCGTGGTTTAACATCCAAGTTAGATTATCTTCAAGATTTGGGAGTGACAGCAATTTGGCTATTACCCTTTTTCCCCTCACCGTTACGGGATGATGGTTATGACATTGCTGATTATACCAGTGTTAACCCAATCTACGGCAATTTGGAAGATTTTAAAGCTTTTTTAAATGCTGCTCACCAACGAGGTATTCGGGTAATCATTGAGTTGATTGTGAACCACACCTCCGACCAACATCCTTGGTTTAAACGGGCACGTAGAGCCCCTGCAGGTAGCAAAGAAAGAAATTTTTACGTTTGGAGTGAAAATCCAGAGAAATATTCGGAAGCGCGAATTATTTTTAAGGATTTCGAAAATTCTAACTGGGCATGGGACCCTATTGCTAAGGCTTATTATTGGCATCGTTTTTATTCCCATCAACCAGATTTAAATTTTGAAAGCCCCGAGGTGCAACAAGCGCTGTTTGAGGTGGTGGATTTTTGGTTGGAGATGGGTGTAGATGGGTTACGCTTAGATGCTGTACCCTATCTGTACGAACAGGAAGGAAGCAATTGCGAAAACCTAGATGAAACCCATGGTTTTTTGAAAAAGTTGCGATCGCATATTGATGAGAATTTCCCCAACCGGATGTTACTAGCTGAAGCAAACCAATGGCCGGAAGATGCGGTGGAGTATTATGGTGCTGGGGATGAGTGCCATATGAATTTCCATTTTCCCCTGATGCCACGTTTGTTTATGGCGGTTCAGCAGGAAGATAGTTTTCCGATTACTGATATTTTACAACAAACGCCGTCAATTCCGAATAACTGTCAGTGGGCACTGTTTTTACGCAACCATGATGAGTTAACCTTGGAAATGGTCAGCGATCAAGACCGAGATTATATGTATCGGGTTTATGCCCAAGATCCCCAAGCTAGGTTAAATTTGGGTATCCGTAGAAGGTTAGCACCTTTGCTAGGTAATAATCAGCGTACAATAAAGCTAATGAACGCTTTGCTGATGTCTTTACCTGGAACTCCCGTACTTTACTACGGCGATGAAATCGCCATGGGAGATAATATCTACTTGGGCGATCGCAATGGTGTAAGAACTCCGATGCAGTGGAGTGCAGATCGCAATTCTGGGTTTAGTAACGGTAACCCCCAAAGGTTGTACGCACCGGTAATTATTGAAGCGGAATACCACTACGAAGCCATTAACGTCGAAGCCCAACGGGAAAATTCTAATTCTTTGTGGTGGTGGATGAAGCGTCTGTTGGCAACTAGGGCGCGTTTTCAGGCTTTTGGTCGGGGTACATTTGAGTTTTTGTATCCAGAAAACCGCAAGGTGCTAGCTTTTACTCGTACCTATAACGGCGAACATATTTTAGTTGTTGCGAATCTATCGCGATTTGTCCAGACGGTAGAACTGGATTTATCGGGATTTAACGGTATGGTTCCGGTGGAAATTTTTGGACGCACCCAATTTCCTCCCATTGGGGACGACCTTTATTTCTTAAGTTTGGCTCCCCATACCTTTTATTGGTTTACCCTCCAATTACAACCAAGTCTTACCTGTGGAGTACGGGGTTACACTGAACCGTCCCTATTAGAAATCAACGAATCTTGGCAAAATGTATTTAATAAGCCTGAAACTAGGGTTGCTTTAGAATCTGTTTTATCTGATTATCTATGTAGTTACCCTTGGTTTGGTGGGAAAAATCGGGTTATTCAATCAGCCCAAATTCGCGAAACCTTTCCTTTATCCTTCCGTAATAGTCAAATCGAAATAGTTTTATTACAGATTAACTATACTGAAGGTGATCCGGAAACTTATGTTGTTCCCATGGCTTATGAAGCCGGTAGCAAGGGTAAAAACCGCTTAAAGAATAATCCAGATCAGGTTGTCGCTCAAATTAAACTCCGGGACAAAGATGAAATTGGTGTTTTGTTTGATGCTTTTGGTGATCAAGAATTTCTCGATTTCCCCTTAGATACAATCGCCCAAGGAAAGACCTATAAAGGTAATGTCGGCGAGCTTACAGCAACCCAAACAGAAGCATTTAAGGATTTATTTAGTCACGAAAAACATCCTGGAACCCATGCAAATTTAGAACCACGTTTACTGGGTGGTGAATATAGTAATAGTGCCATCATTTACGGCGATCGCTTCTTCTTTAAACTTTTCCGTAAGGTAGAAGAAGGAAGTAACCCAGATTTTGAAGTTGGTTGTTTTCTCACTAAAAGTTCTACTAATAAGGGTATACCCCAACCAGAACATTTTGCAGCGATCGCTGGTGCTTTAGAATATCGTCGTCATGGAAGTCATCCAATTACTTTAGGGATTTTACGTCAATATATTCCCGATATTACCGATGGTTGGGAATATAGTTTGGACACCTTGCGGGACTTTTTCGAGCAGGTAATGGTCAAATTAAATGATGATGTTGAAATTCCCATCCCACCATCATCTCTAGTGGAAGCTTTACAGGTAAAAATTCCCGATTTGGCTTATGAGTTAATGGGTTCTTATTTGCGTTCTGCTCAATTATTAGGACAACGTACCGCAGAATTACACATAGCTTTAGCTTCAGCGGATGAGGAAGATACTGAATTTGCTGCTGAACAATTCTCTTCATTTTACCAGCGCTCGATTTATCAGTATATGCGCAATCAAGCAGGTCAGGCGCTGTTATTACTGAAAAAACAATTGAGTAATCTTAATTCTGACATTCAACCCCTTGCTCAAACAGTTCTTAACAGTAAAGAATTACTTTTAGGTAGATTCAAAAAAATCTTGAATCAAAAAATTAGCGCTATGCGGACGCGCTGTCATGGTAATTACTCCTTAGAAGATGTACTTTACACCGGTAAAGACTTTATTATTATCGACTTTGAAGGGGAAGTTTCCCGTCCTTTAAGCGAACGTCGCATGAAGCGATCGCCTTTGCGTGATGTGGCTGCGATGCTAGAGTCTTTTTATTATGCTAGCTGTATCGGTTTGCGCAATGAGAAGGAAAGCGGCTTAATTCGTCCAGATAATTTGGCGTCGATGGAAAATTGGACCCAATTTATGTACACTTGGTCTGGAGTTGCATTTCTGCAATCCTATATGGAATTAACTGCAAATGCACCATTTCTCCCTCAAGAACCACTAGAATTGCAAATATTGCTGGATGCTTTTGTGTTAGAGAAAGCGATCCTCGATCTAGATTACGAACTTAAGAATCGTCCTGATATGGTGGAAATTCCCTTGGAGCGGTTGTTTGATTTGTTGGAGTCGAACAACAACGGTAACTATTAATTGGGTATCTCCAGTTAATGATTTCCCAAACGCAATACTAAATGATGATGTAGAGACGTAGCATGCTACGTCTCTACCAATATTTTTTGGGTAATGCACGATTAATATTTTCCCTGCACATATTCATCAGTAGAATAAGATTAAACTATAGGTGCAGAATAATTTGCCTACCCTACATGCTCTTAAGTTCTCTAGCTACCGCTTCCGGATTATTATCTAATTCTCCTGTTTCAGGGTTGAGGTCAATATTATTATCTTGTTGCTGTGCTTGTTTAAATTTCTCCACAGCACCTTTGAAATCACCTTTTTGTGCTACTTCTCTACCCTGAGCAACTAAGTTTATCGCTTTTGCTTTAGACTCGGGATTAAGATCTAATTTCGGATTCCATTTCTTCGCTTTACGAAACTTCTCCACAGCTTGTTCCAAATCACCATCTTTTGCTGACACCTCACCTTGTTCAACTAAAGTAGAAGCAGCTGCGTTAAGTATTTCCTGGTTTTGACAAACCTTGAGTTCTTGGAGTTTCTCTGGACTATTAACTAAATAATCCCTAAGTTTATTACAACCCCGTGTTAGTAAATTATCAAAATTCCAATCCCACAACCTTACTGTTCCATCTGGTGATGCGGAAGCAATTGTTTTACCATCTGGGCTAAATACCACGCTCCTCACCTCGTTTTTATGTCCCTCCAAGGTGTGGATTAATTTACGATCCTGTGCATCCCATAAGCTTACTGTTCCATCTGTTGATGCGGAAGCAATTGTTTTACCATCTGGGCTAAATACTAAGCTCCTAATCCCCTTTTTATGTCCTTCCAAGGTATAGATTAATTTACGATTCTGTGCATCCCACAACTTTATTGTTCCATCTGTTGATCCGGAAGCAATTGTTTTACCATCTAGGCTAAATACTACACTCGAAACCTCGTTTTTATGTCCCTTCAAGGTGTAGATTAATTGACGATTCTGTGCATCCCACAACTTTACTGTTCCATCAAAAGATGCGGAAGCAATTGTTTTACCATCT
>NZ_JASJDK010000115.1 GCF_030065675.1 Mastigocoleus sp. MO_188.B34
TCCCCAGAGATTGAGCTTGACCCAAAGGATAACCGATTTGCTTTTTGATAGCTAAAGATTGGTGATGGTATTGAATAGCTTTGGGGTAATCCCCCAAACGGTAGTAAGTGTTTCCCAGATTCCCCAGAGACTGAGCTTGACCCAAAGGATAACCGATTTTCTTTGAGATAGCTAAAGATTGGTGATGGTATTGAATAGCTTTGGGGTAATCCCCCAAACGGTAGTAAGCAACTCCCAGACTCCCCAGAGATTGAGCTTGACCCAAAGGATAACCGATTTGCTTTTTGATAGCTAAAGATTGGTGATGGTATTGAATAGCTTTGGGGTAATCCCCCAAACGGTAGTAAGTGTTTCCCAGATTGTTCAGAGATTGACCTTGACCGAAAGGATAACCGATTTTCTTAAAGATAGCTAAAGATTGGTGATGGTATTGAATAGCTTTGGGGTAATCCCCAAAACTATCGTAAGCAAGTCCCAGATTATTCAGAGATTGACCTTGACCGAAAGGATTACCGATTTTCTTTGAGATAGCTAAAGATTGGTGATGGTATTGAATAGCTTTGGGGTAATCCCCCAAACTATCGTAAGCAAGTCCCAGATTCCCCAGAGAATTAGCAATACCTTGGCTATTTCCAATTTCTCGATAAATGGTTAATGATTTCTCCCAAGACTTTAAGGCTTGTTTAAATTGACTCCTGCCATATTGTTTGTTACCTTGCTCAAATAATCTGTCAGCTTCGGCTTTATGATCGCTTACAGTTTGAGCAACTGCAGTGGAATCGAAAAGTTTCAGTTTTAAATTAACTTTCCAAGATTGGGAAATGCTTAGTGATACGGTAATTAGAGCTAAGAGAACACATTTATTCAATTTCATAGGATTTACACTTATTCAATCAACTGAATAGTTTTTCCAAACATATATATCTGGGAATCATGTGAGCCTATGCAATTTTCAGGCTTTTGATTTAAATTAGGATTTACGCACTCATTCATTGACTGAGCTAATGGTTAGAAAGTGCTTTCTTTATTGTGATGATTATAAAAAAGTTATCTTAGCTACCTTTCCAAGCTAAACGGGTATAATTCGCCAAGACAACAAAGGGAAAGAATATAGGTATCAACACCCCTTGAGAAATGTAAACCTGGAAACTAATGAAGACATAAACTATGGTGGTACTCCCCAACACCATCAAATCAAGTTCCATTCTCCGGGGATGATTCCGTAAGATTTTAGTAATAAATTTACCTACTACAGCCGCAATCAACACCATAAAAAAATTGGGAATTGGTACTAATAACCGCTGATTTAAGAAATGGCTAACTGTATAAGCATGGGCTTCACCACCGGTAAAAGTTGCTTTACCCTTAAAAAAATCATTCCATCCTTTTCCACCGCGCCAAAAAGCAATAGGAAGGGGAACAGAAGAATTATCTTCCCCAACCTTATCTACTCCCGCTTGTTTATATCCACCAGGTGCAATAATAATGATTTTGCCTTGGATATTTGCTCTTGCAACTGCTGGTGTGGGGGTACAAGTACCCAGAAATTCACAGGCGGAAATGGTTTCATATGCTTGTTGAGGAGGAATAGAATAGTCAATTACAGGTTGAAACCATTGAAAGAAATTATTAATTGCAGGGGATTGCAATTTCTGGAGAAAATCTGTTTTTTGTTCCTGTGAATAAATTGATGCAATTACTGAGTCGCGAAAATTAGTTTGACTTTGCTGGGGTTGAGGTAATTTAACAGTATCGCTATGCTTTTGGAGCAAACAGTGAGATGCAGTAAGCAGATAAGCAAAGGGACAGCTATCGGAACAGTTGCTTTGCGGTAATTCTACATACCAATCATATAAAGTTATGTCTCCTGACATACTACGATTTAGATTGGCAATTTCGGGACTAACCCCCAGATTATCGGTTTCATTGGCACCCCAAACAAACCAAGTCCCTTGATCAATAGCTTTACTTACAGTTTGTTGTAATTTGCGACTATTTGCTGGTTGTTGTTTATCCCGATCTAAAATGTAATCTACCCCAATTACTTGAGCCTTGTTTTCAACTAATCGCTCAATAATTCTAGCTAAATAGCTGTAATCCATATAACGCCCATTAACTAGTTGAAGGTTATCTTTGTCGAGTGAGTCCTGATCGATTTGAACCAGTAAAATAGGTGGTTTTTCCTGGGGAGTTGGGAAATAATTTTCATTACTGTGAGTCAATTGATGATAAGCAGCTTGCATCAACAATCGCGATTCCAGCAGTAAATCTTGGAAATCAGGTATTAAACTCAGAATGATAAAGATTCCTAAATAAACAGCTTCCCTTTTCGTTGGTAACCAACTTTGTAAATTGCGCCAAACTCCAAAGGGTTTGAGACGAAATAATTGGGATTGGGGATGACGAAATAGGGAAGGAATCAGGTAAGTAGAAGGATAAGTGAGATTCTTGGTGTCCTTGAGAAAACCACAAGCATCCAATAAAGCTTCATGGACATCCTTATAGTCAGCCAAACTGTTGAGAAACTGTACCAAAAACTCTTGTGCTACATTATTGTGGATTGGTTCCCGCATCACCGCAACTTGCGGTAAACCCAAATCAATCAAAGCTTCAGCAATGGATATACCACTGCAAGAATTAAAAATTGCAAATTGTAGTCCGCGATCACCCCGCGCGTTGCGATCGCGTGCTTGTTGCAAAGATTTTGCAATATCTTGAATAGCGAACCCAGCATTGGGAGCAATGCTCAATTCTCCTCCGGTGTGGGGGGTTTCATTGCTATGTCCGGCGAAAAATAAGATATCCCAACCTTTGGGGTTGCTAATTTTTTCGACAATCTCTGCTTTAAGTTGAGAAATATCTTGATATTTATTGGGTTGCCATCCTGTAAATTCTACCTCAGCAACCCTGGATAAACTACGTAAAGCTTGTTTTTCCTCTTGAAAGTTTAACCCTTTATCGTCACCCAAAATTGCTAACACCCTAGCTTTCCGAGCAATGGGGGATATGGGAGAGTCGCGAATTGTGCGAGGAACCCGCGCGAAGCGAATAGTTCTGCTACCCGGTACTGATAGCTGAGTATTAATTTCCCAAAACTCCCAAGGTAAACGGGTTAACTCTGAAGAATCGCAAGTGAGTAACACATCCACCCAGCGATGGGTGTCGCGAGAATTTGGGCTATCCTGTCCACTATGAATAATAGTTTGTTTGGTAATAATTTGTTTGGTAATAGTTTCGCGAATTTCATATAACTTTTCGCTGCGCAACCAGCGATGGAACTCCGACAAAAAATGAGCTTCTGCTTCTCTAAGTATTCCTTCTCGATCTTTTGTGGGGGTTTTTACACTCCCTTTTTTTACAACTTTCGCTCGCAGATTTGTGTAACAATTAAGATAAGCTTCTCGCCATTGTGTGTAACTATTATTCAGGGAATCGGGATAATCGACTTGAGCAGAGATACTCAGTCCTTTCCCCCAGCATAATTCAAAATTACAACTGCCTTGGATTTTAATTACTTTGAGATTAAAGGTTCTAATTAGAGTCATTGTATTGGATTAGATTGTATTAGTTTTTGTTTTTATCTGTGTTTATATAGCACTACGTAATTAGGTTAGGACATTAGTGAAGGTTAAAGCCTATAATCACTAGACTTTTGACTTTTGTAGCCTTCGTGTAGCGCGTTCTCAGCATGACCGCAGGTCATATTTTGACTTTTAATTTGCGCGTAACGCTATGTTTGTGTTTAATTCAATGGGATTTAACCTGGAAAACTTGTCCTAAAGATGTTCCATTAAAGACGTTCCATGGAACGTCTCTACAATTCCTGCTCTTCTGCTCACCTGTTCCTGCGCTCTACTAACAAAACCCAAATAGAACCGAACTTTCAGCTTCCCCATTCGCAGCAGTAACCGTCACCAAAAACTTCTCTTGTTTATCTCCGACAATTTGAGCGTACAAACAATCATGTTCACCTACGGTGGAACTTCCCCCATCGCGATCGATTTCTAATACCTGCTCATCTAAAACCTCTGTCAAATCACTAATTTGCAACTTCACTCCAAAGGGTGGATTATTTCCGGGAATTGCTCCCAAAATCACTAGTAAACTCCATTCTTCTGGAGTTTCGGGTAAACACCAAGTTAATGCATAGAGTCGCAGTTGAGTTTCCCCTAACTGAATATTTCCGTAACTCCGAGCAGCGATCGCAGGGATTTCCACATCCTCAATTTGACTCAAAATATCTTCTAAATCTTCCGCAGGAGTTGCAGTTGATTTGTTGAACCGTAAAGGGGAAGGTGTAGCTAATAAATTCCAAGATAATTCTTGAGCAACTTCATCCAATTTATTTTGGAACCATAGCCCCACATTCATCGCTTTTTGCAGATATTTTTTGCTCTGACCTTGAATAATATCGCCGCAATCATGGGAATTTTGAGAAATAGGTAATGGAATATCTACCGCAGATAAACACTGTAAATAAAGTAATAAATCACCGGTTTGTTGTTGAAAATCAGCAAAACTAACTTCATAAGTATCATCTGATAAAACTGAAATTCTCCGAGTCAGTTCCACTAAATTGTCATAGCGGATAAATCCCCTCACCGCAGCAAGTTCTAAATCATCTTCCACCCCAACTACAACATAAAAATGAGCTGCAAATTCAGGTTCATCGATCGCAACCAGAGGAATACTAACTAACTCATCACTAAAACCAACAGTGGGAAGCAAACAAACTTTAAATTCTCCCACCCGCACATTACACACCGCATTAATTCCTCGAGCAGATTCCGGATGAGATAGAGAACTTTCTCTGGTATCTACCACAAGATTAGGTTCTCGCTTTTGTAACCATTCTCTAAACCCAACAAATCCTAAAGCTTGAAAATAAACTTGTAAAGAATGAGATTGGAAATTTTCCACAATTTTCCAAGCCTCATCAGTTTGCTCCGGTTCTAAATTAATTATTTCTAATTCCTTAAAAGCAAGTATATTTTTATGTAAATCATTACTATTATTATTCATTTTCCTCCCTTCCTTATATCCAAATATTGACAAATAGCTCGCGATAACTTGCTTGTCATTTCTCGATTTTTACTAATACTCGATTCCTTTTGTGCTTCTTGAATTAAATTGTCGATTTTTTGATCGAGAAAATCTTGAATTCTGGCTTCTAAATTCTTCAACTGACTCGCAGAAGCATAAGCTTGAGCTATTTCTATCACCTGGGAACGTAGTTTAATTAAAGTTCTTCTTCCAATATCAGCACGAAAGTTTTTTAAATCCAGTAACCTACTCACCTGAGACTGATTATTTAACCCTAACTTCTCAGCCATTTCTCCCATGGGAACATGCTGACAATGGTAGAAATAAAGTCCTTGTAAAAACTGTTTACCCCTTTTATTTCTCTTGTTTTGTAAATAATTAAATCGTTCTTCCGTTACCTCGTGAATTGAAGCAATTAAACATTTTTGTAACAGTTGGCGATCGCCAACATTTAAAATATCTTCATCCTCAGCAGTATTAACAGATAAATTTGTAGTTCCTTGACCTCGACTTGCTTGTGTAATACCCTTCCCACAACTAGCCTTATAATTTCGAATTAATTGAGCGAGATTTTGTAACTCTGCAAGAACTTCCTCCGCAGACAATTTCCAAACTGGTAATAAATGCTCAGCCATAGAACATAACTGCTGATGGTTTGGTGCGGGATAAGGAGTTGTGCTACTTCTCAATCCTTGTTGTTTACGCTCTCGATTAATCTGTTTGCGAGCAGCTTGAATCTGAGCTAAATAAACCTTTTGATAACTTGCTAATAATTCTGTGAGTTGTGCGATCTGACTCGAACTATAATTATAGAAATCCGACAAAATCCGCTTTAATTGACTACTACTATGTTGTTTCAGCAGTAACCAATCCGTCACCTGTTCGATACCATGTTCCAGGAGAAATCTTTTTAATTCGCGATCGCTCCTGACTAGAATTTTAACCCAAACCGATAAACTACTTTTTTTCTCCCCATCAAAGCTTTCCATAACCCGGACAGTGAGGGAGCGATGATTGTCATTATTTAATGAAGGATCAGTACTATCAAGCACCAAAGGTAATAAATCCTCCACTGTAAAATTATGTTTTTCGCCATATAGTTTTGCTAAACTATGGCATTGAATTTTGATATATTGAGATATTAAGCAACGCAAACATAATTCAGCCGGTGTTTCTGGATTTTCCGATTTATATAGTTTCCACAGTTGTCCAACTATCTCTCGCTCCTCGGGAAATTCCTCAGCAGTAGCAAATCGAGAAATTAGTTTAATAAGAAACTCCTTCGCTTCTAGAATCTCTTTTCCTTGACACTTGCCAAGACTGATTAGATACAGTGTATAGTACTTTAGATACTTCGAATATTGTGAATCTTGACTGTTCCATTCCACTACAACTACTCCAGCTAAAATACTCCAACTCAAAATGTTGAATCAAGTTTCAACTCACCCTTATATATCTGGGAAAATGTTGACCCTATGCATTTTTAGGATATTTTCAGCCTTAGAATAAGAAGCTTTTGGGAAAATTACTCTTTTAATACTGGGACTTGCGCACGGACAATATCATTACATTGATTGTGACAAAAGATTAGCGCAGTGTTTGTTCAAGGAAATAGCAATTTCAAATCATTGGAAAGTTGTACCGAGTATGTAAATTCTATGGAAATAAAACGAAAATAAAGCTTTATTCACCAGAAATGTTGCTTTTTTCCTGCATAGGGTACCAGTCTACCAAGATATTTCAGAGTGTCGGGCTGAAGAATTTTTCGGTTATGCTTTGGAACAAAATCAAAAAATCCTCAAAAAATAGTCAGAACCTAAACAATTCCCCAAATTCAAAACTTATACAGATCTTAGGGATTTTAAGTAAAAAATCTCATCTTCAGCGAACAATTCTCACTCGTGTAGTGATGATGATTTTAATGATTTTGCTTTCAAAAAATGTGGAAATTGAAATTATTAAACCCCAACTGACAATCAGAGTAAATATAGAATCGGTTTATTTAAAATCATATGAAAAGTTACTTGAATGGTTTTAAAGTTAATAATTCGTTGTTTTTGAGCTTATTTAAAGTAGCAAATAATATACTTTGCATTTCTTTCACTTCATTCATGATAGGGGAAAAAGGTCTTTGTCGACTAAAACGACTTCCTTGGTAATGATGAATTGTGTGTACAGTTCTCTCAAACCATCTCAACCTGAGAGGGGTGTTGAAACTCTGCGCTCTAAAACCCATTTGATTTGGGTATTGTACAAAGGATTTTTCCCACCCTCCCCAAATCACCTGTCACTCAACAATAAAGAAGTAAATAAGGTAACATTCAAAGTTCTATATGCCTTACTCAGTAAACGGTTTGAGAGTAAATTAGATAATAAATAAGGAGTTGGTGAGCGCGTAATGCTTTAAGCAAAAACTATATACATGTGTATTCTATAAAAATCTGCAAAGCCCTAAGTGCAATTTTTAAGTTAATTTAATATGCAACTGAAACCCAAAAATAAATCTTTAAAAAGAACTTTTAATACTTTTCAGATGTTCTAAATTTTCATTTTGTTGCTCAATTTGCAAAGAAATAGAATCGCATACTAACTCACACAACTCAAAAATAAAAGGATTACTAATTTGATAAAAAACATTAATCCCCTGTTGAGTGCGATTAACTATACTTGCTTGTGTCAAAACTTTGAGATGCTTGGATACGTTAGCTTGTCCTAAAGAAGTATCGCTAATAATTTGAGACACATTTTTAGAGCCAAACCTTAAAGTACAAATAATTTGCAATCTGCTGGGTTCTGATAGAACTTTAAAAAAATCTGCCATTAAAGCGATCGCTGTGGGAGACAACTTTTTCATTCCGCAATCTGCAAGCTGCGTAAGTTGCTCTTGTGGTTGATAATTTTTCTTTAAAGTGTTTTTTGGCATATTAATTCTTAACTTCTCAGCTATTTACTATATTACCATACGGTAGTATGGCATCTATTAAGCCAAAAGATACATACCATAACGCTATGTGCAATTGAAAAGTGAGAAGTCAGGAGTGAAAAGTTAGGAGTCAGAATACGAACTGAGATGTTATGCGCAGCGCAAGATGCGCTTATAGGGTTGCGCAGACAGACCTTGCGATCGCTTCGCGCATCCCCTGTGGGGATATCGTAATAATTGCTATTTGAACGGACTTACCATAGCAATCCTAAATCATTCATGTGGTAAAAATTAATATTATAGAGACGCACCACAGCATGTCTTTACAGAATTTATCTGTTCACAAATAAAATATAATTGCTATATTAAGTCAATTTTATTGGAATAGTATGCAGATTAACTTTAATCGTGGCTACCTGTAACTTTACCTTTGAAAACAATATATTGAGAATATACCAAGCACTAATACCACCAATTACAAACAGTGAGGTTTCTAAAGTTGCAAAGAACATGTGACTCACGCTTGCTGCCATTGAAGGATTAAAAATTGCTTGAAAATAATCCCTAACTATAAATTTACCATCAACTAATTCTCCACCTACGGGAGTTTGCATCCAAGAATTAGCACTAAGTATCCAGAAGGTAGATAGATTAGCGCCAAAAGCAACCATCATAGTAGCGATATAATGCATAATCGGTGGAACGCGATTCCAGCCAAACAGCATAATACCTAAAAAACCAGCCTCTAACATAAACGCCATTGAGGCTTCAAATCCCAGGATGCTGCCAAAAAAATCACCAACTGCAATTGAGAATGGTGCCCAATTGGTACCAAACTGAAATTCCATGGGTAAGCCAGATGCTACACCGATTCCGAAGTTAAGAACGTATAATTTCGACCAGAAGCGGGCGTGATAATAATAATCGGAGTCGCGGGTTTTTAACCATAATCCTTCTACAATAACTAAGTATATACCCATACCAGTAGTAAGTACGGGCCATAGCATATGAAATATGCTAGTCAAAGCAAACTGCATCCGCGACAATATTACGGTGTCAGATAAAAAATCCATTGTCTTATTCTTTTTTTAGCTTTTGTTCGATTGTTTCCCAATATCACCGAGGAAAAGCGATCGACATTTAAATGTTACTTTTGAAACTCAACTTCACAAAAATTACGTATAGGAAATAGGATGACGTTAGGTATAGGTAACGGGATTTTAACTAGCTTAACTGTCCATAAAAGTATTGAACGCTTGCGAAGTAAAATTTAAATAAAAGTAACGGAAATACCTCGCTTCTCTTGGTTTGGGATATGCAAAATTTTTCGATTTTGCAATTAGTCTAAGTTATTGTGTGTAATTATTCTTCTTTAAAAACTTTAACACATCTCCCTCAAAAGGTTTTCCTTTTAACATCCTTCTCCAATATACCCAAGGTAAAACATGACGTTTCATCAGCCACATACTATAACGTTCTTTCTTGGGGTCGAAAGGAAAGGTCGAGGTTGGTTTTTTGTCATAATCAAACTCAGCCATTATGGTTTTACCAAACCCAGTAATTAGGGGACAACAAGTGTAACCATTATATTCAGCATTTATTTCAGTGGATTCTATCAATGCTAAAAGATTTTCAACTACAACAGGTGCTTGCTTGCGAATTGCTGCTGCTGTTTTGGAAGTAGGAAGGGAAGAAGCGTCACCCAAGCTAAAAACATTAGGGTAGATATTATGCTGGAGAGTTTTTCGATCTACATTTACCCAACCCTTACTAGAACCGGATTCTATTGCAAGTTGACTTTGCTTAATGAAATTGGGAGCGCTCATTGGAGGAGCGACATGAATTAGATCGTATTTGATGCTAGTTTCCTCTAATCCTTCCTTGCTACTAACTTCAAAAATCGCTTCTTTGGTTTCCGATCTAATTTCTTTAAGATTATGTTGAAATTTTACTTCTATATCTTTACGCTTTATTACCATTTCCAAGGAACGACAATATTCTGGAACTGCAAACATTTTGTCTTTAGCCGTACAGAAAATAATTTTTGTTTTTCCCCTCACGCCTTTTTGACGGAAAATATCATCAGCCATATACATAATTTTTTGAGGTGCTCCACCGCATTTGATTGGAGTTTCAGGAAAAGTAAATAAAGCAGTTCCTCCCTGAAAATTTTTGATATTTTCCCAGGTATAAGGAGCATAACTTTGGGAATAATTACTGGTAACCCCACCATTTCCAAGGGCTTCGGGTAGTCCTTTAATTAAATCCCAATCGATTTGTATCCCGGGACAAACAATTAAATAATCATAATTAATTCGCTGTCCTTCCCTAGTGATGACAATGTTATTATCTGCCTCAAACTCAGCTACATAAGCCTGAATCCAACTAGCGTTTGCAGGAATATAGTCTTTTTGATTTTTGACTGTATCCCCAATCTTATATCTTCCTCCCGCAACAAGAGTCCAAGCAGGCTGATAGTAATGCTTGTCCGATGGCTCGATAATAGCAATATCAAGATTTTTATTTTTATTTAACAATTGAGCCGCAACAGTTATACCTGCTGCACCTCCACCGACAACTACAATTTGATGGTGAAGATTGGGCTGAATTCCCTGAAAATCTCCCGATGCTACTTCCTTTTGTTGAGTAGTCCTTGAAGTCTTTTGCATCTTTTCGATTTGCATCTTTACACAATGTCGAGTAATATTATAGCTATAATATTACTATCAGGTAATATGTTCAAATAAAAAGAAAATCTAACATTTCTTTAATGAACCTAGCATTCTATTACTCGCTTCCCATTTGTAAGATTACCTATAAAAATGTTTCCCTCCTCTTCTTTATCCTCCCCCATTTCTCCTTCTCACTCAATTGGGTTATCTTCTACTGGGATAGCAGTAATAGATCTTCTTTGAGATAAATACTTCCCGAGGGAACAAAGATTAGAGAGCCATTACGGAAATTTCAATATAGAGGCTTTTCATCATGCTATTTCGCCAATTATTTGACAAACAATCAAGTACATATACTTATCTAATTGCCGATCCCAATACCCGAGAAGCAGTTTTAGTAGATCCGGTTTTAGAACAAATAAATCGTGATTTAGTAATACTTGAAGAGTTGGGATTAAATCTACGTTATTGTTTAGAGACTCACATACATGCCGACCATATTACCGCCACGAGCAAACTTCGGGAAAAAACTGGTTGTTTGGGTATTGTCCCAAAAAATGCTAACGCACTATGTGCCGATAGATATATTAAAGACCAAGAAATTTTACAGATAGGAGAAGTATCGATAAAAGCGATCGCAACTCCCGGTCATACAGATAGCCATATGGCATATTTAATCGATGGGACTCACTTATTAAGCGGAGATTCTCTCTTAATTCGTGGTTGTGGACGTACAGATTTTCAAAGTGGAAATTCTGGTATGCTATATGATTCTGTGACCCAGAAACTTTTTAGTTTACCTTCAGAAACTTTAGTTTATCCAGCTCACGACTATCGAGGACATACAGTATCTACCATTGGGGAAGAAATAAGACTCAATCCGCGATTTACTAATAAGAGTCGGGATGAATTTATTGAACTCATGAATAACTTAAAGCTTCCCATGCCACAAAGAAACTATGGAAGGTATTCCAGCAAATCAGCAGTGCGGTAACTTAAATACTGCTGCATAGGTGCAGATATATAAAATTATTTGAACATATCTAAACTTTAAAAACTGGGTGATTTGCCTATTTTTCCATAACTGACTCTAAAGATCAGTTTTGGATGTGAAATCTAGTAAATAATCAAAGGAATAGAAAAATGACAGCAACTAACAGGGAAAAAGTTGGCAATTGTCTACAAAGTATCCATCCTGTAACCCTTAAAAAATGGTTGGAGATGGAAAGCGTTATTTTAGTTGATGTAAGAGAAGGTGTTGAATTTGCTGGAGAAAGAATTCAGGGTGCGACAAGAGTATCACTTTCTAATTTTGATCCACAAAAAATACCAGTACATGAAGGGAAAAAATTAGTTTTATATTGTCAAACTGGTAAACGTTCAGCACAAGCTGCTCAAAAGTTATTTGCAGCTAGTTTTAATGAAGTGACTAATCTTGAAGGTGGACTAAATGCTTGGAAAGAAGCAGGATATCCGATTGAAACGAGTAATAATGCACCTATGAGCATAATGCGTCAAGTACAAATAGTTGCAGGTTCTCTAGTCGTTACAGGTACTTTACTTGGTGCGTTTGTCTCTCCTTGGTTTTTAATTCTGAGTGGCTTCGTTGGATCGGGATTAGTATTTGCAGGTATAACTAATACATGTGCTCTAGGTATGTTACTAGCAAAGATGCCGTGGAATCAAAATTAATAATTTGAAGAGAATCAAAGACGATTAAAGAGATAACAATAAATTTATTTTAGTTAGCTGAAATCCGCTGCATTCTTAGGCTAACTAACTTTTCATACTCGATATTTTGTTTCCTTCCCAGGAAATATTACAACTTACAAATATTATGCATAATATGCATTAAAGTATTATGAACTTGATACTTGGAACATTCTTGGCAGTTTGCATTGGTGTCACTTTAGGATTGATTGGTGGAGGCGGTTCTATTTTAGCCCTACCAATTCTCAAATATGTCATGGGAGTAGAGACCAAGTCTGCTGTAGCTATGACATTAGCGATCGTTGGTACAGTTAGTCTTATAGGTGTTATCCCTCATTGGCAACAAGGTAATGTAAATTTTAAAACTGCATTACTTTTTTCTCCATCTGCAATGTTAGGAGCATATCTGGGTGCTAGAATTGCCTCACTTCCCGTAGTCGATCCCACAATTCAGTTAATTTCTTTTGCGGCAATGATGGTAGTAGCTGCTTTTTTTATGATTCGTAAAAGTAGCTATTCCTCTGAAACTCACAAACAGCATTACTTAGAAGAGAAACATGACGATAAATATCGCCTATTTGCCATTCCAATTGAAGGATTTGTGGTAGGAATCATTACTGGTTTTGTTGGTGTTGGGGGTGGATTCATGATTATCCCTGCATTGGTTTTGCTAGGTAAGACACCAATGAAAGAAGCTGTGGGAACGTCATTATTAATAATCACCTTTAAATCCATTGCTGGATTTGCTGGTTATTTTGGTCAGGTACCTGTAGATGTAAACATAACGATAATTTTTACGATCGCTGCAAGCTTGGGTACTTTATCCGGTGCATATTTAACTAGATTTGTTAAGCCCAAGCTATTACAAAAAAGTTTTGGCTACTTTATTATTGCCGTTGCTGGATATATTTTGGTGCAGAGATAAAAAACGGTTTCAAATTTTGCTTGAGTCTTTTGCATTGGAAGACAATATAATGGCACGTTACAAAAGTAGTACTGTGCCGTATTATTTTTTTGACACTGTGTGACGTTAACTATTTATTTGTTTGCATTTAAAATTCTTGGGAGACGATTACTAAATCGTCTCTACTAGCTTCAAACTCTAAATCAATTATTAATAATAATAAATTTTTGGGAAAACGTGATTTGCATACATACACACTAATACCAGTTAATGAAAAGTATTTTCTGCTACTTTAGTAATATCATTGCGTACAAATAAATCAAAAGTATTAAAAATGACAAACTCATCGAATGCACGCGTAATAGTATACGTGTTGTCAAGTTTATATATTTTGGTTTATGAGCAGAAGCTTCATAAGGATTGTATTTTTGCATATTAATAAGTTTATTTGATCTGTAGTAAGGGGTTACTACTATATGTGAAATAAAATAGGTTATTTCAGACTATTCTCGATAATTTTATGATTAAAGGGTATACATAAACAATATTGAAAGATTGATATTTGACGCCTAAAATACATACCTCGTATTTTCCCTATTCTGTCAAATGTGTAAGTCCTGATTTCTTGCCATAATTGTTTTTAAAGCTTTTTCTTCCTTATTTTTTATCTCAGTTCTGTTAATTTGTCCGTGAAAAACAATAGCATCATTTTAGCTTTTTAATTATTCTTTCTATATTGTATGGGTTTATACTAAAGCTACAAGATTATGATTTTTATGAAGAACATTAAAATTAAAATTATTTTAGCTTTTGTATTACCCTTGTGTTGTGCCTACTTGTTAGGGGAAGCGTCTGTAATTAAAGCTAAAGATGTTGTGTTTCAATCCATCAAATCTTCATGCCAAACCAATGTCAGATGGATGAAGAAAGGCAAGAATCAATGGATTTCTACAACAGGTATTTCCCTGAAATTATACGAGGAAGACGATTTTGCTGCTGTTCCTTCTACCTACTTTTGGAATAGCAACAATGCATCTGAAGCCGATTCAATTCTTAAAGAGGCAGATCCGGGTGAAGAAATCAATGTAACTGAATTTTTCTGGCGTGTCGCAAACCCCTGGCGTATTGCTGAACTTCAATCAGAATGTCCGCCAGATGCATTTTGTAAGGCTTCACCTTATTCCATCCATTACCTGCATCGTCCAGAAAATGAGTGGATAATTGATCGGCTTATGATTCGTGCTCAGGGAGTTGTAACGAGTAAACCCGATCCACTGGCTCCTTTGAGTCGTGACATCTATGTTGCACTTGACGGTCCTTATATGCCTATCTTTGAAGGACGCTTTAGACGGGATGGAGTCACGTTCTGGTTCTCAGCTCAGAAAACAAAAATCGATCAAAAATTTTCAACACGTCAGATGCGTATCAAAGTACTGCAACAGATTAACGATTTTCTGGAATCATCTGTGAAAACAAACCACTAAGGTACCTATAGAAAATAATTATGTACCACCGTCGGTGTCGCTATTGGTTGAGCAACATCGCCACATAGTCCTGTTTTGTTCAGAAGTTTTATAAAACAGTCGGACATTTTATTTCTTAGATGTCCCAAATCGAATCGAACTAATGAAAAAAATACCAAAAACATAATTCAACTAGAAGGAAGGAAAAAATATGGCTGGAATAAAGAACCATACTCCAAGTGCAGGTGCAGTGGTAGCTCCAATAGAAGGTAAGACAATTTGGGACACCACGAATCTCACATACGCATTTGCTACAACTAGCGATGGGGCTGAGGTTAATTCAAATATTTCACTTAGCGGTTCAGAAACATTTAATGCTCTTGACGGTGGTACTGCCAGTGAAACTGCATTAAGTACGGCTGTTTTGAATGCTTTTGCCGCTTATGAGCAAGTTTCTAATTTAACCTTTACTCTAGAAACAAATTTTAGCGATGCCGATATTAAAGTCGTTGGAATTGATAATTTCGGACCACTTGGTAGGATGAACTTTCCCGGTCAAAACTTGATGGGGTCTTCATCATCCGATTATGAGAGCTATATGCAGCTCAATACAACTTCTTCAGCTATATCTTCACGTATTCCAGCTGAAGCAGGTGGTTCCGAATTTCCAAGATTCCTAGCAATGCACGAATTGGGACATGGTATAGGACTTGGTCATCCTCATGACACTGGTGGAGGAACAACGGCGGTATCTAGCAGTGGAACAACTGGAGATATTGTACTTGATAATGAAAGATACACAGTTTTGTCTTATGAAGTAGGTGGGCGTGATGTACAGACTTTTCGCAATCATGGTCATGCAGTAACCCCTTCTCCGCTAGATATTGCTGCTCTCCAGGCTATGTATGGTGCAAACCCTAATACAAACAACACTGATACTACTTATACGTTAGTAGATCGCACAACAGGTTCACTAGACGTAGATGGTAGCGATGGAACAGTACAAATTGGTCGTGCGTTCTTTTCAATATGGGATACAGGAGCTAAGGATGAAATTGTTTACAGTGGTTCTAAGCGTGTAGTCTTAAATTTAAATGATGCAACGCTTTCAACTACTGATGATGCAGAAACACAAGAATGGATTGAGCAAGTAAAGCTTGCAAACCACTATTCTGAGCTTCCAAATGAATTCCAGAATGATATTGAAGACCCAAATTACCATGCTGGTGGTTTCTTCTCCCGTATTTTTGAAACTGCAACAAATTATGATTTAGGTGGTTATTCTATTGCTAATGGTGTTGAAATTGAAAACGCCACCGCTTCTGGCGGGAATGATTTCTTAATTGGTAATGAGTTCAACAATACCCTCAAAGGTAACGGGGGCGAGGATTTTCTTCATGGCGCTAATGGTAACGACAATCTTCAAGGTGGTGTTGGAAATGACGAAATTGTAGGTGGTCGTGGAAATGACACCTTAGATGGTGGTGATGGAGATGATGTTGCTATTTACTCAGGTAATTGTGCCGACTATGACATCACTCGTGACGAAACAACAGGTGCTATCACTATTTCCCATGTACGGGGAGAAATGATTGATGGTTCTGATATTCTACAAAATATTGAAGAGGCTCGTTTTAAAGATGGCACAATTGATTTAACTAGTGATAATCTTGACTGTCCTCCTATAGACTTTATCTTTCTTGTAGATTTATCCGGGTCATTCTCTGATGACCTTCCCAATTTTGTCTCAAGCGCACGTAGTATTACAAACTCAGTACGCTCAAGCGATCCAAATTCACAGTTTGCCATTGCATCATTTATCGACCAACCAGTTAGTCCCTATGGAGTTCCGGGAGATTATCTTTACAATGCAGACCTATCCTTGACAGATTCTATTGCGGATTTTGAATCTGCTCTTGCAGGATTATCAACCAGAAATGGAAATGATATTCCAGAAGCACAATATGTTGGTCTATGGCGTGCTGCTAACGGCATCGGTTTGAACTTACGGGAAAATTCTCGTAAGATTATTCTAATTGCTACTGACGCACCTGCCCACAGTGCAGCTGATTATGGGTTAGATGAAACAAATATCCTAAACTTTCTTGAGAACGAAGGAATTACTGTTACTTCGGGCTTTAGTGATGTAGTATCTGCAAGCACAGATACTGAGACTATTGGCATATCTAGTACAAATGACTTTCCTGATGAAGAAATTATTGCCCCTGACGATACTGGAAATGGCATTATTCCTGATTTATCTGATGATGGTGTGGAGCTTCTGCTATCGGAAGTAAGTAACACTCTTTCAACTGTTGGAGCGACTCCCATATTTGCTGTAACTTCAGATGTTCGTAGTACTTATGAAAATATTGAAGCTGTAGTTGGGCGTGGTTCTACTGTAACTTTAGATAGAGATGGTGAGAATATTGCTGATGCTGTTCGTCTTGCTCTTGCAGAAATAACAGGAGAAGTAACTGAAGCTGGTTCTGATGGAGATGATACTCTCATCGGAAGCGATGGTGTTCAAGACGTGTTGTTTGGCGGACCAGGAAATGACCAGATTGAGGGACGTGGTGAAAATGATACTCTTGATGGTGGTTCAGATGCTGACACGATTCTTGGTGAAGCCGGAAATGATATTGTACGAGGTGGAACTGGAAAAGATACTCTCAATGGTGGCGAAGGAGACGACATTATCGAACCAGGAGCCGATATCGATGATATTACTCTTGGTGCCGATAACGACATCGTTCGTGGAACAGCCAGCGAACTCAATGGGGACACGATTCAAGACTTTGGGGATGAAGACAAAATAGTTGTTCTTGGAGCTACTTTTGCGGATTTAGAAGTGACTTCTGTGGGAGGAAATAGCCTTATATCATTCAATGGTGGTTCATCCATAACCCTTACAGGTGATTTCAGTGCTGATGATTTTACAGTCTTAAGTTCGGGTACAGATGATGATGCTTTTACCACCATAGCCTTTAGTTTTCCACCAACCATCACGAGTAACCCCAACTTCTCAGTCTCAGAAAACACAACGAATGTGGGAACAATTACCGTAGAAGACCCAGATGGTGATGACCTAACGTTCAGTATTAGTGGTGGTGTTGACCAAGAATTATTTAGTATCAACAATAGTGGTGAGTTAACTTTTAACAACGCTCCCGACTTTGAAAATGCTACCGATAGTGATGGTGATAACAATTACCAAGTACAAGTTGCTGTTTCTGATGCAAGTGAGACAGTAAACCAAGAATTGACTATTAGCGTTACTGATGAGGAGGAAAAACCTACTGTTGATGATGCTACCTTCACCATAGATGAAAATAGCGAAGAAGAAACACAAGTAGGCATTATTACCGCAACCGATCCCGAAAATGACGCCCTAACCTTTGCCATAGCCAACGGTAATCTTGATCCAGATAATGATACTAACCTAGCTTTCGCAATTGACCCCTCTACAGGAGTAATTACTGTTAATGACAAAGATGACCTAGACTTTGAAACCACTCCTAGTTTCAATTTAGAGGTTACAGCAACAGATACGGATAATTTAAGTTATACAGCGAATATCACCATTAATCTTACCGATGTACCTCCCGCTGAGTTTGATACTATTCAGAGTCAAAATGGTCTCTTTGCTTTGAATGGAGGAGACCCCACCAACATCAAATTTACTTTAGCTAACAACAACACAGAAAATGTCAATGAGGTGGGTGTATTTGTTGTAGATGATGAAAACGGTAATATTGATGGGTTAGCTCCCGGTTCAGACGGTTATCTTCAAGCAGCTTTAGAAAGAGCACAAGTCATCTTTTCAGCAATTACAAATCGCCCTACTGGATTTGACTTAGAAGATATTGAGAGAATACTTGAAGTTGATTCCGATGCACGTTTGGGCTTCTATCTAGTATCTAACGGTACGACTGACACAGCACTTGCTGATTTAAAATCAACTGGAACAACAAGTTTACCCATATTTTTCTCCGACTCCTCCAATCTACAAGTATCTGACCTTGCAAAAGAAGGCTTTAAATTAAACTGGTCAGATGAAATAGGTAATGGTGACTTCACAGATATGGAGTTAAGCGTACAACTTACTCAAGATACTCCTACTTCCGGTACTGATTTACAGGGACAAACACAAAATGAAATTATCGATTTGAGGGATATTACCGGTCAAGTATCAGTGAATGTTGAAGTACACAGGGAAGCGAATTTTGATAACCTTGTTGGTTTCTATCAAATTACTGATACTAATGGTGGTATTGATATAGATGGTGATGGTGTGGCAGATTTGAATCCTGGTGATAGTGGATATACAGAAGCTGCTTTAACAAATCGCATCACAGGTTTAGACTTGCTTCAAACTGACAACCAGCAGACTGCTACCTTTGATGGAACTTTCGACGGTGGAAGTATTTTAGCTCCCTTCATCGTTGTAGATGGAACTGTGGATGAAGCAATTAATAACAATGCAGAAGTCTACTTCTCCTTCTTGGGAGCAAATACTGATCGGGCTGACCACATTCGCTTACTTGGTGATAATAGCTTTGGTTTTGAAGATTTATCTGGTGGTGGAGATAATGACTTCAATGATGTAATTGTACGAGTTAATGTTCCAACAACTTAAAACTGTTTGAAATTTTGCTCCTGTCCTACAATTAGATCGCGATACATCTCTGAAAAAACTTGCGCTCAAAACCTGTAAAGTCATACTTTTGATTTTTGAGCGCCAGTTTTTTTATATTTCCAGTTTTTTATATTTTGTGAACCAGAAAAATGAGCTCCTTATCGCTGGCTTTTTTCTGGTAATTATTTTATGTTGGTGTCACCAAATTAATGTCTGTTTTAACTGATTTGTAGTTGTCCAAGCAGAAAAGAGCTATAATCACGTTTCTATCATTGCCAGATATTCTGCAATTATTCTGATGCTTCGGGCTACTGGTATCATTATCTGTCTAGGTTACATTTTTGGGTTGTTATCTACAACAATTCCTGGGGGAGGTTTTTGGATTCTCCTGATAGGTCTAGTTGGCGCATTTTTAACTAGAACTAGAAGAGGTCACATATCACTGCGCAAACCGACTCAAGAAATTAGACAATCAGCATCAAAACAAAAAAAGTCATCTCTGGCGAACAGTACTTCACGGTCAATTAATTCACAGTCAATTAAACCAAAATCAATTACCTGGTTGATTGGAGGCTTAGTTGGTGTATTAGCAAGTTTTTACCTTCAATATAGACTGCCGCAACCGCTTCCAAATGATATTAGCAGGTTTATCCCCAAATCAGATAACAATTTTCAAGAACAAGTATTCATTGTCCGAGGTGAAGTAACAAGTAAACCCCGCTTAACCCGTTCTGGAAGGGGACAGTTTTGGTTAAAACCCAAACAAATAGATCAAGTAAGACAACAAAATGCAGATGATAATACTAAAGGTGTAAACGGTAAACTATATGTTACCGTCCCTCTTCTTCAAGCTACTGGTTTGCATCCCGGCGAACGAATTGCTGTTACGGGAATTTTATATCAACCGAAACCGGCAAGTAACCCAGGAGGCTTTGACTTCCAAAAGTATCTGCAAAGACAAGGAGCTTTTGCAGGTTTGAGTGGACGTCAAGTGAATATTCTCGAGGAAACCCAAGGATGGGGATGGTGGAAAATTCGCCAAAAAATTGTGCGATCGCATCTTGCGGGATTGGGGGTTCCCCAAGGTCCAATGCTCAGTGCAATGGTTTTGGGAAACAAAGCTGTCGATTTACCCTATGACATTCGCGATTTATTTGTTAAAGCAGGATTAGCTCACGTAATCGCAGCTTCAGGATTTCATACTTCCCTGATTTTAGGATTGGTTTTAAATCTTACTAAGCGTTTGAGCCGAGGAATACAATTTAGTGCTGGCTGTATTGCTTTGATTATATTTGTTAGCCTTACAGGTTTCCAAGCTTCAGTTCTCAGAGCAGCTATTATGGGATTTGCAGCTTTGTTAGGGATCGGTTTAAAACGTAAAGTAAAGCATTTGGGATCTTTATTAGTAGCTGCAACATTACTATTAATCATAAACCCCTTGTGGATTTGGGATTTGGGTTTCCAACTTAGTTTTTTAGCCACCTTAGGTTTAATTACCACTGTTCCTCCTATTACCAAAGGTTTAAATTGGTTACCACCTGCTATTGCTTCCCTCATATCAGTTCCTGTTGCTGCAACAATTTGGACTTTACCCTTACAGTTGTATATTTTTGGAGTTGTCCCACCCTATAGTATTTTGCTTAATATCATCAGTACACCATTGATTTCTGCAATCTGTATTGGCGGAATTATTAGTGCTTTAGTGGGTGTAGCTGCTCAAGATATGGGAAGTAGTTTAGCCGGATTTTTGTATGTACCTACAGATTGGTTGATTAAATTAGTTGAATTTTTTAGTCAGCTACCAGGAAGTTCCATTGCTTTGGGTAAAATTGCTATTTGGCAGTTATTAACTGTTTACGGAATCATTCTTTTAGTTTGTTTGTTCGCTAGGTTTAGACGTAGATGGTGGTTGGGTAGTTTAATTGCAATAACTTTAGTCTTTATTCCTGCTTGGCATAATTCTAGTAATTTATTTCAAGTTACAGTCATGGCTTCAGGAACAGAACCAGTAGTAGCAATCCAAAACCGAGGAGAAGTAACATTAGTCAATAGCGGTAGCGAACAAACAGCTAGATTCACAATAATTCCTTTTTTAAAACAACAAGGTGTAAATCAAATTTTTGCTGCGATCGCTAATGATTTTGAGAATGAGACCCAAAGTGGTTGGTTAACATTATTGCAAAATTTTTCCTTCAAAAACTTCTATCAATATTCTTCTCCTGATTCAAATAGAAATTTTTCCCAGAAAATAATCCGGGAGCAATTACAAGTACAAAAAACTATATCTCAACCCTTATTACTAGGAACTCCTATTAATCTAGGAACAGCAATCGTAAATTTAATCGATAATCAGATTCCCATATTAGAAATCCAAATAAAAAATCAAAGCTGGCTATTGGTAGGTAACCTCAAACGCAGTAATTTATTTAATACGATTGAAAATAATCATTTATCTCGTCCTCAAGTACTATGGTACTCAGGTGATGCTTGGCAAAAACTAATTAGACTTCTGAAGCCTGAAGTTGCCATCATTTCTAACCCAAATTCCCAACAAACAAAATCTCTGTTATCAAAAATTCAAAAAGAAACACAAACACAAATCTTCTTTACTCAAAGCGATGGTGCAATAAAATGGACGCCAGAAAATAAGTTTGAAGCTACAATCCAGCAAAATGAGAATCAAACGTCAGTTATGTAACAACCAAAAAATGGAAAGCAGCAAAAAAAGAACATTAAGATAAATATCAAATAGGGAACCAAGAATAGAAAAATGTTCTAACAACTGTAGCGATTAATGTAGAGTATTGTTGAAGAAATACAATTGCTGACTAAAGAAATTATTTTGATAGACTCACACTGTTTGTTTAAAAGCACCGATGATATTGAATTATTTCTTAGAGTAAATCTTCTTGAATCTGCTCATTTTGTGTGGAGTCCGACTATACCAACGTAATAATACCCTTGCTAATTGATGGGGATTATGACGGACATAACCAACTTCATCTTCTTGGATTACATTTGCAGGTACGATCCTTCTTCCTAATTTACTTATTGCTTCACGGTCTATGAATACGGGATGGGATTTTTCCTTCGCATAACGAAATAAAGCGCGGGAAGACGGAGACTTTTTGTGGACTAAAACTGCATTAAATAAACGCCGACCGCAAGCCTTATCGATTGCTTCAATGTGATCGGCTACACTATACCCATCTGTTTCTCCCGGTTGAGTCATAATGTTACAGACATAAATACGCGAAGATGTGGAAGCTGCGATCGCATCAGAAATCTCTGGAACCAAAAGATTGGGAATTACACTAGTATAAAGACTACCAGGTCCCATAATTATACAATCAGCTTCTTTGATAGCTTTAATTGCCGTAGGCAAAGCTGGTGGAGCCTCTGGAGTGCAACCAATTTTGGCAATTTTACCACCTGCCTCAGTAATATTAGATTCACCTTCAATACGACGACCATCGGTTAATTCTGCCCAAAGTTGAACGTCACTTAAAGTTGCCGGAAGAACTTGACCTCTAATTGCTAATACTTTAGAACTTGCTGCAACAGCCCTTTCCAAATCCCCAGTAATTTCACTCATAGCGGTTAAAAACAAGTTACCAAAACTATGACCGCTCAAACCATCTCCAGCACTAAAACGGTATTGGAATAGCTCTGTCAATAACTTTTCTTCATCCGCTAAACCAGACAAGCAATTACGAATATCTCCTGGCGGTAAAACACCAATTTCTCGACGCAATCTTCCCGAAGATCCACCATCATCTGCAACGGTTACAATTGCGGTAATATTCGCGCTGTAAGCTTTAAGCCCCCTTAACAAAGTAGAAAGTCCCGTACCGCCACCAACAACGACAATCTTTGGTCCTCTGTACAGGCGACGATGTGCCATCAAGGCATCAACCAATTCCTCTTCACCCTGGGGTCTAAATACCTCAGTTACGGAACCAACAGTACGAGTTTGTCCCCATAACAACAAAATTAAACCACACAATAAAACAATTGGACCGCTGACATAATAAGGTACAATGTCAGTTATAAACTCTAAGAAAATCTTAAATAATTGAATTATCCTGTAAATTGGGGTGAGTCTGACCCAAATTGCTAATCCCAAACAAGCAAGGATTACACCACTCACACTAATCAACAACCAACGTTTCACAGATAGTCCGGGTGATAACCACTTAAACCATTGGTTTATTCGATGGGTGGTACGCCTGCGAGACTGTTGTTGCACAATATTTAAGGCGTGTCTGAAAAAACCTATTGACATAGCAACAAATGCAACATAATTGTAAATTTTGATCTATTGAAAATGTACAACAGTTGGTTTATTCCCTAGGTATGGATTTATTACATTTTCTTTGTCTGTTAGATTTTACGCATTTTATTACAGTTGTCCGCATGTTTGTGAACATATCCATCTCCAGAATGATACCCTGAATAAATTTTAGATGGTTAGATGTCCCTACATTTACGAAAATAAAGTACCTTTATAAAAACTTAAAGTGCTCTAGTTAATTTCATCTAAACATAGATCGCATTAAACAATCACTCAATCGTGTTTCAATTCCGGATTCTGACCATAAAATTCCCTTGCAAAAACCAGTCTTCACCTACGCTATACTAGTCACCGTTCGTTGTTGGTTACCAAATTGAAAACACCGGATTCACACTCCCCATCAATAAAAACTAATGGAAAAACGTATTTTAGGAATAGATCCGGGTTTAGCAATTCTAGGATTTGGGATAATCAATTGTCAGACAAATCAAACCCAAATTCATGATAATGCTGTGCAACTACTTGACTTTGGTGTAATTCGTACCCCAGCAAAAACTGATTTAGGGAAAAGATTATGCACTTTACACGATGATTTACATACGTTGATAGAGGAATGGGAACCGGACTTGGTTGCAATAGAAAAATTTTTCTTCTACCGAATGTCGAATACTATTTTGGTCGCACAAGCTAGAGGGGTTATAATGTTGGCTTTGGCACAGCAATCCCTTAATACCGTTGAATTTGCCCCTTCTCAAATTAAGTTAGCCTTAACTGGTCGTGGTAACGCGGAAAAATACCAAGTTCAAGAAGCGGTAGCACAGGAACTTGATTTAGACTACGTTCCTCGTCCGGATGATGCTGCTGATGCACTAGCGATCGCATTAACTGCTTGGTTTCAATCTTAATGTTATGTCCGATAGAACACTTGCAAAAAATATCTACGAGAAATCCTTGAGGTATGGACGTTCTCATCGCATAATCAATTTGATTTTACCTGTAAGCAATTACGAACAAAAGCTAGAATCAAATTGTCACCCAAATACTTGTATCTACCGTGGATACCACAACCTGTCCCCGCTGTAAGCAGCACATTGAACCTCAAGCTATTACCTGTCCATTTTGTCGTACCCAGCTAAAAGCTTACGGACATCCAGGAATTCCTTTACATCGTTCTACCAATGAAGAGTATTTGTGCGATACCTGTGTTTATCACAGTGATGATACTTGTAATTTTCCCAAACGACCTTATGCGACAGAATGTACCTTATACGAAGACATTCGAGTCCAAGAATTAGAACAAAAACAGCAACAAGAAGCAAATAGATTTAGTAATAAGTTAAGATTTTGGTTAAAACGCAATCAGTTTTTTATGTTGTTACTGTGTTTGCTATTAATTTGTTTTCTTTTTGCCTTAGTAACTTCTGGGTAAGTTAATTGGGAAATTCATCAGGCAAATAAAATAGGAAAAAGAAACTTAAAATTATAAAAGTTTCGCTTAGCAAATAGTAAAGATTTCAATACCTATAGAATTTTTACGATAGCTTTGAAATTAAGACGATGGTTGAATAATTATATCAGAATGATCCGGATGAGTCACAACAAATTTATAAATACCAATATCCAAATCTATTAATTTAGATGCATCTTTGAGAACTGATGTTCTGATTCTCGAACTCCTACAGCGAATATAAAGAGTTCTGTTATTAGGATCGAAACTCAAATGACAAACACCCCAAAAAGGAAATCTATTTGCCAAAAATTCAGATAATACCTGCATGAAATTCATGAAAGCTTTAGCTCCCAGTAGTGAGAAGAATCTATTGTTTCAATAAACTAAGTGGAAGAGTTAATAGCAAAACCATGTTTGAACCAAGCGTCTTCTTTTGTTGGTTTATAAATAGTTACGCCTAAACATAATTTAAAATATTGGCTTCAGAGCACAAACCTTGTTTTGACATTTTAAATTTTGTCGTTCAAACTGTATCGTCGAAAAAAAACTACTTTGTATCTAAATTTGCATATTTTTTGTAAATTTTGATTTATTTTAATATTTTATTTATATTTTCTAGAAAGCTGACGAGTGTCTCTGCATCATTTTGCAGAGATTGAGGACGATATTCCTTTCTTATTGGGATTTTTTTAGCTTTTCGAAATCCAACTGTAATATTTATTAGTACAAGCTAAAGAATTTTTGTAACATAATCCTTGAAAGCCTTCTTCAGTAATGTGTCGTCACTAAACAAAGAAATCTTTTGGTCAATTGATTCATCTGTAATTCCCTCAATTAATAATTCTTTAGTGTAATCCATTACCATTCGTTGTTGTGTGTATTTACTCGAGCGCTTTTCTACTAAAGAACGTCGATGTAAAGACTCGATAGCTTTTAATATCTTTTTTTGATGAACTACCGGAGTAATATCTTTTACTAAATCTGGAATTGAAATCCAGCTACGATTAATTGCTAACCAATACATGATGATTTGCTCTAATGAAGATAGACGAGCAAACTGTGAATCTAATAAGCGACGAATACCATTTAAAACAATTGTATCTTGTTCCAGGAAGTTTCCAATTTCACCATCAAATAGGTCATTAATGGAAGTAAAAGAAATTTTCAAGGCTTTAGGGTTGCAACCATAATTCCAGCATAACTCTTGCTTTTCTTTTTCAGAGCCAGATAATCCTTCCTGCTCAATTAAAGCTTGTGCTGTTTCCAAAGAACCTTTGAGATGCAAAGAACGGACATATGACTTTTGACCTTCCAATCCACTTATTTCAAATGGTTTTTCGCGAGTAGTAAGAAGAAAACAGCTTTGGTGATTTGTTTCTCCAACGAGTTTTAATAATTCTCCGTATTCTTCATACCCTCGACTATATTCTCCAGTTAATTTTCCTGGTTCCAAAATTGTCTCAAAACGATCCAAAATTACTAAACAACGAGAAGAACGTAAGTATTGAAGTAAAGTTTCACTTTTAGTTTCTCTGTCTTGTTTATCTGAGAAAAAATAAACTAGTTCTCCGACAATATTTTTTTGGTTCGTGGTGTGACGTAGCGAACGCCAAATAACATATTCAAATTTATCTTTTACCTGTTCCATTAACTGTCCAGCGAGAGCGGTTTTTCCTATTCCACCAACACCCACAATTGCAATTAATCTACGTTTATCTTGTATTACCCAATTTTTAAGAGTTCCTAATTCTTTTTCAGTCCCGTAAAAAACTGAAGTGTCAGGTGCATCACCCAGATCCCACTGTTTTTCTTTTTCCTGAGAATTTACAACTGTCTGAAGCTCTTTATGTCGTTCCAATGCTTGACGAAAATTTTTCTTGGTTACTTTCTCTCCCAATCCTTCAGATAGTAAACGCCATAGTTGAGAACCAACATCTTTTTTAACGTAGTCTAAGCAATAACCATGAGTTTCCGCAAAGTCTTCATATGTTTGATTTTTCCAAGATGCTTTTAATAACTCACTTTGTAAATCAGTCAAAAACTTACCAGTTAATGCAGAAATGGCTTGGTCTGCGATGTTTAAAGCCTCTTCAGTAGTCATAAATAGGATTACTATATAATAGGGTTTATTTGCTTATCAAATTTTTTGCTGACAAAATGCTCCAGCAGAGAATTTTAAGTTTTGATTTTTTATATTTATTCTTTATTACACTTATTTGTGTAGGAGTTATTTATCAAGAGAAATATTTTCAAAATGAAGTATCCCAGGAACTACGCAAATAAGTGTAATAAAGAATAAATATAAAAAATCAAAACTTAAAATTCTCTGCTGGAGCATTTTGTCAGCAAAAAATTTGATAAGCAAATAAACCCTATTATATAGTAATCCTATTTATGA
>NZ_JASJDK010000116.1 GCF_030065675.1 Mastigocoleus sp. MO_188.B34
CCGTGGTAGTCGCCGCGCTAATCAAGAACAAGATAACGTTCAAGGAAACGTTCAAAGTGGTGCGGCTGAATTTGAATCTGAAAACAGACAAAATGCTAGCAACCGCAACAGACAAACACAAAGAAATCGTCGCTAATTACAACTAAATTTATCGGCTTAATTAGCACATTACTGGGCGTTGCGATCTATCAATTGTATAAGCAACGCCATAGTGCTTAAAAATAACAGATAAATCAAGATACCCTAAATTATGCTGAAAAAACCATTTGCTTTGGGTCTAATAGCAGTTGGTTTGATAATTACTCCCAGTACAGCCTTGGCGGACATGGTAATACAAAGAAATCAGCAAAGTACTGTACGACGAGATAGTCCTGCTGTTAGTGAAAGTGTCAATAAACAAAGGTCTGAAAGTATTAGTATCCGAGGTAGATATCGAAATAGTCGCAGACTTGGTACTTCCCTTCCTAGATTCTGTTTACCTTACAGAACCAAACAACATGGAACGAAGCAACTAAATCCTAATGTGGTAAAAACGCGAAGTGGTATTTATGTAAGTAATTTACCAAGCAAGGGAAAAAACACAATTACCCAGCGACAAGTACGAAAAACTCACGCAGCTTTGTGCCGTAAGTTACCTCAGTAAATGAAAATTAACAAATCTGAAAGTTGAATAACCTAAAAACTAAATAATCTCAAAACTAAATAATTGGGTTCACCTAAGTCATAAAATCAAAATTTATTATTTTTGTGCTTAGGGAATGCCAAAGGGGAATACCAAAATTTTACAATCCCCCATTAACCTTACAACAATTATCAGGTCTATAAAAATGCTAAAGAAAGCTTACATATTCAGCCTGCTCGCAGCTAGTTTGACTTTAATGCCAACTGTTGCTTTTGCAGAACAAGAAGCCATACAAGAAATCAATCAAAGTGGTACTGCAAGTGGTAACAGCAGAGTTCGGTTAAGAGGATACCAACGAAGCACTCAACGTCAATCAAGAAGAGGTCGTAGATGTGCTTCTGACACCCAAGACCAATACTCTAGACAACGCATTAAGCAACGTGGTGTTGCAGAAAATGATAGTACTGTAGAGCAAAATGCACGTCAAATCAGCGATCAACGCCAAAGAATTAGAAGAGGTCGATTTGACAGGTGCGATTAACCGGGAATTGAGTACAAACACTTACATAACCCAGGATTTTATATCTTCGGCTAACCCCCAAAATGCACCCAGGCTCCAGCAACTAACTGTATTTATAAAGTCGAATATTGCAGTTAATGATTTCTTTAAGCAAAAACTGACAAAATAAGTTAAATACTCCTATTACTTTAATTTAATGGCTTAGAGAGAATCAGTTGGTGGAAGTTTTACCGGTTTTCTTCACTTGCAAAGCACACAATTTAAGCGACAAGTTGTAACGTATAAATTGTAAAGTACAAAATCGGTTTTTTGAAAAAGAGAGGGACCAAGCCATGCCAGTAAAGAATATAGTCTCAATTATCGCACTCTCTGCAGCTATGCTATTACCTGCCGGAATTGCCACAGCAGGTAGCGTCAGAATCAATAATGGCAATAGTCAGGTTAAAGTTTCTCCCAGTGGTGGTGTTCGAATCAAAAGTAGTACTGGAAGAGTAATCAGAGTTCGCCCAAGTCGGTCTTATAGACAAAGGCGCTTACTAAGAAATCGAGCTTACAGACGAAGCTTACAAAGAAGATACAGCCCTTACTATCGTACTTATCCTAAGTATCCTGTCAGTCGTAAAACTTGGGGCTCTAAATGTACTGGTAGAACTTATCAACGAACTGTCACGACTAGATCTGGCTCTAACAGCTCTTATAGCTATTCACGTACAACATCTTGTCAATAATAAAAAAGGATACAATCATGAACCTCAAACTACTTTCTTTAGGTTTATTCTCAGCTTCTGCAATTTCTCCTTTCTTTATTCCTGCTTTCACACCTTCAGCAATGGCTTGTACCGCAGTTGATATTGGCGTTCAGGTTGCTAGGGAACGCAAGCGCGGGGTACAAGAAAATAATGTAACTCAGGAAATCGACCCCAATTGTGATGGTGGTAGTGTTGTCAACCGATCTGTACAAAGGTGTAGATCTGAAAGATGCATTCAACGCCGAAATAGCAACCAAAGAATTGAAGCAGGCGATCGCGGTCGTCGTTCTAAGATCAAAAGACCACGCGTTAAAGTAAAAGTACCTGTTCAAGTACGTATACAAGAACCTAAGAGACCTTTTGAAGATTAAGTACAAGTAAAACTACTTTCCTCATTGGTTGCATGTTAGAGATTCCAACTCTCCGAGGTTCCCATCAGGGGGAACTTCGGCTTAGTTAGTGTCAGAGGTGATATCTACCTTTACCTTTGTGCCTAAACATCAGCTTAATTTCAGCTTCTAAATGATTCGCAAAATTAAAGGTAGCGTTCTGTCTAAAATTAATTTAATTCAAACTTTTCCAGCATATTCAAGCACTGGAATATTAGAAAATAACTTCAATTAAGTAATTTAGTTCTGAAGTTAGACGATAAAATATTATTGTTCAAGCTTAGTTAAGATTGCTATAACCAATAAAACTTAATTAGTGTTCACCAATATGTCTAAAATACTTAGCTACCATATTTCTTATAAGGTGAATTGATATTTTATAGAATTGATATTTTATAGAATTGAGAATTTATAGAATTGGGATCTTATAGAATTGGGATCTTATAGAATTGAGATTTTATAATTGTAAGTAAGAACACTATTATTCTATTCGTCTCATCTGATTTCGGTCGTATCTAAGCTCTTTATTGGGCCCATATTAATTCAGGCTTAAGTCCTGATATATGACGACGAAAAAGTAATATATCGAACATGTCGTCACTTACTTACTGTCATGAAAAAAATACTATTTTTAACGTCTTTTGTCGCATTAGTTATTACTCTTACCCAAGGTTGTACTCAAAGTAATGCTCGTTCAAATCAGCCAGCAGTAGGTGAAGAACCTATTGTTCAATCCCAAAGTAGTAGCAACAAACAAGAGTCAGTAACATCACAAAATAATAATAGTCAAGAAGCTGTAGGTATTTCTCAAAGTAGTAACAACAAGCAAGAATCAGTAAGCTCAGAAAATAACAATAATCAAGAAACTTCAGATAGTTCCCAAGTTAGTACCAATAAACAAGAGTCAGTAAGTCAATCAAAGAATAATAACAATAATCAAACACTTGTCGCTCAATCTCCAAGTAACCGCAATATGAATATTTCTAGAAGTTCGAGCAAAAGTATACAAAGTTCGAGTAGCTCTTCTGGATACACTAGCCAAAGTTCGAGTAGTTATTCTAGTTCTTCTGGATATCAAAGTAGTAGTCTTACCCTAAGTAAAGCGAATCTAAGCGAGCCACATATCTTAACTGTTACAACATCAGGTAAGAGATTAACTGGCAAAGTTATTGTTAACGATAAATTTGTCAAAAAACTTTATGGGAATAAGGTCGAGTTCGACTTATCACCACATCTGTCTGTTGGTAAAAATACAGTGGAAATTGATGCGCGTTACGCACCCACATCATCAACTCTAGATGTAGAAGTAAACGGTCCAGAAACTAGTGTTAGTCAACAAAATAGTGGTAATGGGGTTGTGAATTCTAACATCAATATTATGGTTAGGTAGGTTCGCAATCAAAGGAAATTGCAAATAAACGTGTATTTGTATATATATTTATTTGTAAACAATTAATTCAATACTGTACCAGTTAATTCGTAGCAGTTAATCCTGTCGGTTAACTGGTTTTATTTATGAATTATTGACGAGTCTACAAGTTTAAATAAATGAACGATTGGAAGGGATTTGAGACTATAAGGTAGTCAAATAAAAAAATATTTTTAACTATTTTAGACAAGAATTATTAGCATAGATTTATTAAATTACCATATTATTTTCAAATAAAAACTGGAAAAATATACTCCTAATAATATAATTTTGGGAATATATTTCGGGAATATCTTTTAAGAATATATGTTTGATATTTTTGAAACCTTTATCTTACGATCACGATTTTAACCTTATCAAAATTTTGAGTTGCTGACTTAGGATAAGCATTTTTTTATTTTGTGTGATTTTGATTTTTATTAAATTTTAGATTTAGATTGGATGGATGTGCGTTGTTTGCCTAGCACTTCCAGAAGGAAAAGAAAATTGGTTTTCTAAATGAGCCCGTACTCTGAATTCATCCACAGACCATATCCATAACTTATTGGGAGTTTGAGCAAAATCATCGTAGTTATGGGTAACAACCGCATCTAATTGTTGAGAACTGACACAGGTTAACTCCACAGCAGATTCAAAATCTTTTAAAGGAGACGTCCGTGCTTCTCGTAGTATGGCTCTATCGACGTTGCATACTTGGACTTTGTCTTTCAACCAATCAGCTACAACATCTGCAATATTTTTATTTTGTAAGCACCTGACGTAGGTAGATATTTTTTGCCAACCAATATCTGTGATATACATTTGAATCAATGGATTTACCCTCTCTAATAAATCGCTGATATCTTCGATGAATCCCTCACGATTCATCAAAATTTCTAATACCAAGTCAGCATCTACTAGAATTTTAATCATTTTTCAACCCTTTCGATTGATCGATTAACAAAGCCTATGGAAGTCGTAAAATAAAGAGCTTTTCTAAAGATAAAGTGGTAAAAATAGTCAATCAAAAGACACATTTTACTTCTATCCATTCACATTAAACTAACTCTTGTACCCCTCCCCAAAGCTTTATTTATAGCCAACTGTACTTTTTACCTATGAGAACACACTTATATACAATACAAGTCCAGTATATTTCTGAATTATGCTTCAGAGTTGAGTGATGAATCTATTTAGTCAAGTTAGCAGTTTAGTTTATTAATTAGCAAGCTTCATGTTTTATGACGAACTATATACTTTGTAGTTCCTTTATTGTAGGGATTAAAGCTAAGAATATATGAGTGTATTTAGAGCTATCTATTATCACTTAAATTGATTTTTTTTAATAAAAAAATTAAAACTAATCTTATCTTTTAGTTTTAATTTAAATATATATTCTCACCCAATGGATTCTATCATTGAAGGGGAAAATATAAACTTAATATTTACTAAACATTAGCCAAATTTAAAATGATTTACGTCATTACTTTGTAAAAACAAAACACTTTTTAATCTAACTTATTTAAATTTTGTTAGTTGCTAGTATATTTGCGAGTATATTTAGAAACATATCACTGTAGATTTGCTTCAAAACTCCCAATTACCAAATATTGATAATGACTATCAATTACCCATTACCGATTTCTTAATTGTTTTTGAGTAATAAATAGTATAGTTGACCGTTGCTAACAGTAACACCAGCGCGATCGCCTGCAACTTTACCCGTACCTAAAAAATAATCGACTCTACCTGCACCTTTGATTGCACCACCTGCATCTTGATCGAGAACATAACGACTAACAACACGAGATTCCATCTCGCCGTTACTTTTGACAAAGGGAAAATTAGAACGAATTAGTGCCAAAGCTCCAGGAGGCATGAGAGACTTATCAGTAGCAATCGAACGTTCCGCCGTTAAAGGTACTTGAATTGAACCTTGAGCAGGAGCACCAAAATTTTCTTGGAAAAAGACAAAGCTGGGATCCCTTGGAATATATACATCTAGTTTTTCTGGATTTTTTCGAAAGTAATCCAAAATAACTGGCATGGTTATACTTTCCACAGGAAATATACCATCCTTAGCCAATTCGCGTCCAATACTTTTGTAATTATGGGCTGTATTCCCTGCATAACCGACAGTAGTTTGACTTCCATCTGGAAACTGAAGACGTCCTGAACCTTGAATTTGAATAATATATGGTTCTAGGCGATCGCGAAACCAAAATAATTCTAAACCCCGTAATTTCCCCTTTGCACCTTGTAAACCATCAATTCCTTCCAATTCTCGGCGTTGAGGATGGGGTCTTGGCCATCGATTCAAATCTGGCGGTAACCTATAAATTGGGTAGCGGTATTCTGCTGTGGGAACCCTACTAGCAGCATATAGAGGTTCGTAGTAAGCTGTAAATAATACAGAACCTTTACCATCTTTCCCTAGTGACTGATAAAAATTAAACTCCCGAGCAACAGTTGTATTTAATTCATATACAGAATTGGAAGCAAGTAATATTTGTCGAAATCTTTGTAAGCTTTTGATAATCTTAGTCCGCGTAATTGTACTGTTTTCATATCTGCGATAAGTGATTTCAGCACTTCTTGTCTGTAAGTACCTCAAACTTTGGTCAATGGAATTTAAAAGCGCCTTCTTATCAGGATTTTGATCCCATATCTGCTTGTCCAGACAAGATAGATCGCCCTTACAACAGGGAAGCAAAGCTTTTTCTCTCAACACTAATGGTGAAGACTTGGCTTTATGGTTTAGCTTTTGGGTGGATTTTTTCGCTGTTATATCCTGTTTGTCGACTTGAGATGATGGAGGTATTTGCCATCTTTGCAATCTACATTGTAAAGCAGCAAGTTTTGGCTTTGCCACAGGCTGCATTTGTACTAACAAAAACAAGACTGGTATAGAAAGAAATATCGGTACAGCAGTTTTGAATTTTTTCCCGATCCAAATCACAAGAATAATTCCCAAGAGTTGTATAACTTCTATAGAGATTAGCTTGCAATTTTATACATCTAGTTAACTCACTGCTAGTTTTTACTTTTCTTAATAATTGATTTTTTAAGGTGCTAATCTAGCTTTGCCAGAACGATGTTTTTCATACCATTGTGCGATCGCAGGAGCCCATTCTTCAAAGTGAATCCACATTAATTCACAAAGTTTTTGAATTTCTAATTGAGCATCTTTTTTATTTCTCAAATCTAGAAAATGTAATAAAGACCTTAAATTAAAACTAACCACAAAATGCTGGCGGTAATCAAAAGGCATTTTACCTCGTGCGTGTTCTTCAGACATTCCCCCTTCAAAGTCAGCTTGATAGCGCTTGACTGCTTCCATACACCACTTTAGGTCAGCTTCCCTAGCTTCAGGAGAATAATAATATTTTTTACCTTGACGATTAGTGTAATGATCTACAGGACGCAGGTAGAAAACATCTTCAATATCTTTTGTACCTTCTACAACTTCAATAAACTGGTTACCCGTGTAACGGAAAGATTGCACATCAAAAGAAACACCTACCCGATGAGTCCGAGCCTGTTGCATGACGCTGTGGGGAAAATAACCACAATTAAATACAATTTGAGGATGTTCTAAAGGTCCATAGTGACCGCGTTCCCCTGCTAAAAGTCTTTTAACAATTAGTTCGCCGCATTTTGATTCCGAGGGAAATCTATCTAGCTCATCGAACACAAAATTATCAGTGTAGTCTTGATGCATGGCGGCGTAAACCACCTGTTGCGGGTTGGGTGTTTTGGTGATAACCTCTACTCGGAATCGATGCATTATTTGTGTGAGCTACGCGTAGGTGTTGTGATTTAGCCCCTAATTATATATATCCTTGAGAATCAACAAACTAAATATCTTCATTTGGTTACAAAAAATTTAATATTTGTCACAGAATGTGCAAAAATTCTTAATAAAATTTTTTTGTATCATCATAAACCTATTTAAAAGCAAGCAGTAAAAATTATTATCGAGGTCAAAATACTACTATGTGGGGTTTCCAATTTTCCACGCCATAATTTAAAATCTAATACGGAGTAATATAATAATCCACTCGACCGCTCAAACTTTGGGGATCGTCAAACTAATTATTCAGCTACGTCTTCCCGTTAACGGCAAACCCATGGCTTTAACAGCTTCAACAATGCTACCCCTAGGTACCACAGCACCAGATTTTAATTTGGTGGATGTGGAATCTGAAAAGCAAATTTCACTGGCAAATTTTCCTGGCAAAAAAGCATTATTAGTAATGTTTATTTGTCGTCACTGCCCATTCGTCAAACACGTACAAACTGAATTGGCAAAAATCGGCAAAGACTATTATCAAACGGATTTAGGAATTATTGCAATTAGTTCTAATGATGTAAAAAATTATCCCGATGACGCACCCGATAAGTTGAAGCAAATGGTAACAGAATTGGAATTTAATTTCCCTCTGTGTTATGACGAAACCCAGGAAGTAGCAAAGGCTTATACTGCAGCCTGCACGCCAGATTTTTTTCTCTTTGATGCAGACCTTAAATTGGCTTATCGCGGACAACTAGATGATAGTCGTCCCAGCAATGATAAACCCGTAACAGGCGAAGATTTACGTGCTGCTATTGATACAGTACTCTCAGGTAAACCCGTTACAGGAGACCAAAAACCGAGTATTGGTTGCAACATTAAATGGAAACAGGGAAATGAACCAAGTTATTTTGGTTAAAAACAGGGAACAGTAAAAAAGAATTAGTTTCTTTAGTATTTCTCCCATGCTATTTTCTGTTTCTGTGGAGTACTGGTAACTGTTAACTGTTAACTGGGCTAATGTTGAATTTCTAACCTAAGGATATAAGATCCTAATTGGATTTTGCCCGTCCATAATTCATACTCTACCCGCAATCGCTCTGGTAAGGGATGTCCGCTCAAAGTCAAGCTTTTAGTGAAATTGCGCAAACGAATAGGTTGCTGGGGCTGTAATGACTCCGTTGGTAACCAATAACGACTGATACCGTAAATTCCTTTCTCCCAAAAATGGCGATAACTCAATTGACTGTTACCTTGCATTGTCGCAATTACCCGATATGGGGAAATTTCCAACCATAGTAATCTGGGAGTACTAGGGATAGCAGGCTTATTTTCTGTGTTTGATTGGGTATTTTTTCCTTTTTCTCGCTTACTTTGCTGCTTTTTTTCCAGGTTTTGCAAGGAAGGTGCTGTTAATAATAAGTGAAATCGCTCGCGATCTTTTTGGTACAATGTTCCAGCAGTTTCAACTACTGACGACACTGGGAGGTCGGTTGAAATCAACGATAAGCAGACTGGTTTGCGTTGGTGGGTCAGCATGGGAGCGAAATAGTAGTTAAGAGCGATAGACAGTAATTAAAAAATGATGTCGGTATTTTTTGTAAGTCAGGTAAAGCGTTAGGATACTACCGAGGAAGCTGTGAAGGACAGATACTTTCTGACAAGCACTTCCTTTTGTACTCACAGGTCAGTTTATCCTAATGTCGGCTTCAGTTATAATTGTAGATACTCAACAGAAATTCCGTCACAAGTTAATTATTAAACGACCATCTTCTGGATTATCTTTACAAGGATGTATTCGAGTTCCAGGAGATAAATCAATTTCCCATCGCGCTTTAATGTTAGGGGCGATAGCTCAGGGTGAAACCCAAATCCAAGGTTTACTCCTAGGAGAAGATCCCCGTAGCACAGCTAGCTGTTTCCAAGCAATGGGAGCAGAAATTTCCGAATTAAATACGAACTTAGTAAAAATTAAAGGTATTGGTTTGGGAAATTTACAAGAACCTCCTGATGTCTTAAATGCTGGTAATTCCGGTACGACTTTACGGCTGATGTTGGGACTACTTGCATCTCATCAAGGACGTTTTTTTACCGTCACTGGCGATAGTTCTTTGCGATCGCGTCCCATGTCTCGTGTTGTTAAGCCTTTGCAACAAATGGGGGCACAAATTTGGGGTAGAAAAAACGCTTCCATCGCACCACTGGCTATCCAAGGACAATCTCTCAAAGCAACTCACTATCATTCACCCATTGCTTCCGCCCAAGTAAAATCCTGTGTTTTGCTTGCTGGTTTAATGACAGAGGGAAAAACTACGGTTACGGAACCAGCACTTTCGCGAGACCATAGTGAGCGTATGCTTAAGGCTTTTGGTGCCAAACTAGATATTGATTCTGATACCAATAGTGTCACAATTACAGGTGGGACTCAACTGTACGGACAAAATGTGATTGTACCGGGAGATATTAGTTCAGCAGCATTTTGGTTAGTAGCTGCAGCAATTGTACCAGATTCCGAGTTGACCATCGAAAATGTTGGTGTAAATCCTACTCGTACTGGTATTTTAGAAGCCTTAGAAATGATGGGGGCAGATATAGTTAGGGAAAACCAATGGGAGGTTGCAGGGGAACCGGTTGCTAATTTGCGGGTGCGTTCTAGCAAGTTAAAAAGTTGTACCATCGCTGGCGATATTATACCAAGAATGATTGATGAAATTCCCATTTTGGCCGTTGCTGCTGTATTTGCCGAAGGTACAACTGTAATTAAAGATGCTGCCGAACTTAGAGTTAAAGAAAGCGATCGTATTGCTGTTATGACTCAGCAATTAAACAAAATGGGGGCTAAAGTTACAGAATTACCTGATGGGATGGAGATTACAGGTGGTACACCCCTTACTGGTGTAGATTTAGACAGTTTTACGGACCATCGAATTGCTATGAGTTTGGCGATTGCAGCTTTAAATACTTCTGATACGACTAATATTGATCGGGCTGAAGCTGCAAGTATTTCCTACCCAGATTTCTTTGATACTCTTAAAGGAATTATTTGTTCGTAGTATAAAATTTCATGTTGATTGCGTGGCTAAGTGTATTTTTAGGTATAGATTGTACCTTTGCACAGCATTCTTGCATCACTATCTACGGCTATATGAGGAATTTATAAAGAATATTTTAAGAAATATAGAGCGGAGAACAAGGTTCTTCGTTTTTTTTGTACAGCTTGTATTAATGACATATATTTTTAGTCTCTTAGTTTCTTAAAATGAAGTCGCCTACCTCACACCAGACAGGCGACGACATCAAACACAGGTTACACAGATAACGGGTATATTCTCTTATTTAAATACTTATTTGTAATTTTGACGTCTTACATTAGTTATAGATATTTTAACTTTTGAAAATTTGAAGCAATTGTTACTGCAAATAAACTTCTAGGGTGCACTTCCGGAGTAAAATTTCAAATTACTCAATTTTTTATTTAGTATTTCCTGTTTTTTTACTGTTTTTTATTCGTGTCTAAAAGACAATCTCAAACTCTAAGTTTTCAGACTGACGCAAATTGTAGGTAAAATGGTCAACAATATTTGTATCACTCAATTCCAGGTTATAAAAATCTACCGCGTTATGGTCGAAATAAGGACCAGCATGCCAAGTACCAACTGCTAGTTTGATAAAACAGTTACCCGGAATTCGAAAAGCTGCAATATCTTCCAAATTTGGTTTTTTAACACTATCATTTGGAGGACAAACAGCAATATACCAATCTTTACCTTCCAAGGAACCAAGACACTGGGTACATAACCTGTGACGAGTTATGGTGTGAAATTTTCTGCCTCGCCCCTGCAAATGCATTATATAAAAACGGGGAGTACCTTTATCAAGAACTAGTTGGGCATCCTCATGATCAAAAAGTTTACCATCTCTCGATGGGAAAATAACTTGTCCGTAGCGAAAGAAATTTTCTGGCGTCACCCACTGAGCCTTTAATTGTTGTACTGTCCCCGAACTAGTCATAGTAAACCCACTTACACCCCCAATTATTTTAAGCGAAATTTGCTTGTGTGGGATCTGTATTCGTTCAATAATTCGTAATTTGTGATTTTTAATTATTTTCTTACTGAAGTTTAGATTTAGAAAATTTGACTGTAGATAAGGTACATTTTCCTTGCTCCTTGCTTCCCTGCATTATTAAAGAAAAGATATGTTCTATACCTCACTTAGATGAAATCGGCTGTAAAAAATTTTGCAATATACTTATACATCGTTTATCGATATCAAAAGCTATGAACTCATGCAGTATAAAATATGCATTAAGGAAAAAGTTCTATCGATAGTCTGGTATTTTTTCAACTCCAGATAGGTGTTTATCGATAGTTACGATTGATAGATTAGAAAAGTAGTGGTAAAAAAAGTAATTATAAAAAAGTACAAATGAAAAATATAAAAGCTAAACCTCGATAAATATAGTTTTGCTTATTCCAGAGGAGTAATCTACTAAAATATTTCTCAAAAAATATGACATTACTAATTTGATGAAGCTAGGAGCGACTTCAAGTTTAAAAAACTAACCTTATTATGTATGTCTAGCTCTGTCAAACATGTCATACAAATCAACTTTTGATAATTTATAATTTATGCTTTTAATTTATGAATTTAGTAGAAACAATAAAATCTAGTATTAAAGAATTGATTAGTAATGCAGTATTGATTCTTCCATCATTACTAACCGCTTTAATTATCATTTTTTTGACTCGTTTTGTTGCTCAATTAGTTGCGGGAATAGCTACTAAATTAGGCGAGAAAGCAATCCGCAGTAAATCTTTACAAATACTACTATCTAAAACAGTTTATGTTGCTACTTGGACTGTTGGTATTCTTTTGTCTGCAGTAATAGCCTTCCCAGGTTTAAGCTTAGGAGACATTATCGCCACTTTGGGACTTAGTTCTGTAGCAATAGGTTTTGCTTTTCAAGATATTTTTAAAAATTTTCTTGCAGGAATACTTTTACTATTACAAGAACCATTTAGAATTGGCGATCAAATAATCATAGATAATTACGAAGGTACAGTTGAACGAGTTGACATTCGTACAACAAAAATTCGTACCTATACAGGAGAAAGAATTTTATTACCAAATTCCACGGTATTTACTAGCGCAGTTCAGGTGAGGACAGCATTTAATAGTAGACGGACAGATTTAGCTGTAGGCGTAGATTACAATACACCTTTACCCAAAGCCACTGAAATTTTGGAACGAGCGATCGCACAAATAGATGGTGTGTTACAAGATCCTGCACCAGAAATAGATTTAGTTGGCTTTGGTGACAGTTCTATTGATTTTTTGGTTCGTTACTGGACGCTTCCTCAACAAGTAGAAGTACGTCGTGTAAAAACTCAGGCAATCATCGGCATTAAACGAGTATTTGATGATGCTGATATTAATATTCCTTACCCAATTCGTACATTATATTTTTACAATCAAGAAAAATTTAATGATTATTTGATAACACCAAATCGAGATAATGTTGCTCAAAATTCCAGTTTTAATAGTAATTACAGGTAAACTCAGCGAAGAGTTATCTCTTCACTGCTAACTCTTTGAATGTAGCAGTAGTTTTGAATGTGGTTGTATAACTGCTCTTAAATACTTAATCAACATTTATCAAAGCTAGATTTTTCTGTATTAGATTACTGGAAAAATAGTAGATACTTCTAAAATTTATCATCACTAATCAGCATTTGAGGCTCAACTGAACCGTATCGAAATATAAGAAGTAATTTGGTTAAGAATGAGAATTTAATAACCTGTAATTCTTAAATCTGGAATGGTGCGTTACGCGATGCTAAAAGCACCCTAATTTTGTACTTTATTTAATCCACATTCCTTAGGGTCGGTAACTCAAGTTCATCTGGAAGAATACCTCTAACCACTCTATCTTTTCTATATCCCGTGAAAAGTCAGCCTTTCTATTTCCTTATCTAATAATTACCCGGTCTTGCTAAATTTTTAAACTTGGTAAATTGGGGCTCAAATAAAAGTTTCACAGTACCCGTGGGACCATTCCGATGTTTAGCAATAATAATTTCTGCAATTCCTCGATCAGGCGTATCGCTGTTGTAATATTCATCCCGGTATAACATTATTACTAAGTCCGCATCTTGCTCGATGGAACCAGACTCCCTTAAATCGGATAACATTGGTCGCTTATTAGTGCGGGATTCAACTCCTCTACTCAACTGGGAAAGTGCAATCACGGGTACGCTCAATTCCCTGGCTAAACCCTTTAAACCACGGGTAATTTTGGATAACTCCTGCACGCGGTTGTCACCTGCTGTATCCATTAACTGTAAATAATCAATAATAATTAATCCCAGATCTATACCCACTTCTGTTTGTAAGCGTCTGGCTTGGGAACGCATTTCATTAAGGGTAATATTAGCGGTATCATCAATATAAACCGGGGTTTCTGAGAGTAAACCGATCGCGCGGCTTAAAGGTTCCCATTGAGTTTGACTAATACGTCCGCTACGCAAATAAGTACTTTCAATTCCAGCTTCACTAGCGAGTAGTCTTTGTACTAGTTGCTCTTGGGACATTTCCAAACTAAAAATTGCAATCGGTAACTTATAAGCAACAGCAATATTATGAGCGAGATTAAGACAAAATGCGGTTTTTCCCATGGATGGGCGAGCAGCCACAATAATTAGATCGGAGCGTTGAAAACCACTGGTCATTGCATCTAGATCGTAGAATCCACTAGCGACCCCCGGAAGTGCAACACCTTCATGACGTTCTTCAATTTCCTGAAAAGTATCAATTAAGGTATCGGAAATATGAGTCAAACCCGATGCAGAACGTTCTTGGGAAATCCCAAAAACCTTTTGTTCTGCTTTATCAATCACAACCGGTAAGTCAGTTTCTGTCTCATAACCAAGTTGAACGATTTCATTCCCAGCTTTAATTAATTGTCTGCGTTGATATTTTTCGTTTACTAGTTGGGCTAAAGCATCAATATTAACCGAAGAAACCGTACGATCTACAAGGGAAGCTAACTTATTTCTACCACCAATCTTAGATAATAACTCGTGGTCGGATAACCAACTAGTAACAGACAGCAAATCGGTTGGTTTACCTTGACCTTGTAAGCGTAATGCTGCTTGATAGATATCTTTGTGGGCGCTAATGTAAAATGCTTCTGGTTTGAGGCGATCACTAATCCGACTAATGGCTTCTGGGTCGAGTAATATCCCTCCCAAAATTGCTTCCTCTGCTTCAATATTTTGGGGTGGTAACCTGTCAGCAGCACCTTGAAAACTTAGATCGTTATTTATCATTGTTTATCTATCCTTAATCCCTAATCCCTAACCCCCAATAAATAGAGACGCTACTTCTGCAACGTCTCCGAAGAACAAGGATTTGACATTCCCCATTTTTATATTGGGGAACATTTTACTAGCTAGGTACAACTTCAATATTAATTTTTGCGGTAACTTCAGAGTGCAACTTAATTTCTGCTTCATAAGTACCAATGTTGCCAATATCGGGTATGGTAATACCACGACGGTCGACTTCCAATTGTGCTGTACTTTGAATAACATCCGCCACATCTTGGGTGGTAACAGTACCAAAAATTGATTCAGCTTCACCAGCTTGCTTCGCGATTTGGAAACTACCAACTTTCTCTAAAGTAGCTTTATATTCTTCAGCTTGCTTTTTGAGTTCTAATTGTTTTTGACGTTCGATTTCACGGCGACGTTCTACTTGCTTGAGGATACCGGGAGTTGCAAATGTTGCCAAATTTTTGGGAAGGAGATAATTACGAGCATAGCCGGGAGCTACTTCTACTAGGTCTCCAAATTTGCCTAGTTTGTGGATATCCTGGTTTAAAACTAATTGTATGCGCTTTGCCATTTTTGTTGTCTATCTGTGGTATTGCTAAATCTAAAATAGCTTGGGTTTAGGTTGAGCTATTATATTTCCACCCGATTAAATAAATAAGGGGTCAATAAGTAAGGTTTAACTCCAAGCATAAATTACAGCCCAAAGCCTAAAGATTTTAGCGCTATGTTACCGTCAATAGCAAATTTGAGCCAAACATATTTTCTTCATATTTGGGGAGGGTTTGGTAACAACCGACCTAAGTTGCAGGTTTTTCACATGCGAAACAGCGTATGATATCAAATCCGTGAGCATCGGAATTATATATTTTGTACGCACAGAGGTGTAGAGTTTTTCAATCACCTTTTAAATCATTTCAAAGCAAACGGAAACGATATGATTACGCTATGCTCAGTCACAACACATACTTACAAACGCAAATTAACAAAATACTTATTACTCTTCAGTAAGTAATATGCTTACTCGATTTAAAAGTCTGCAAACCACGCTTTGGAAGGAAAATAAACCTTAATATCATTTTTTATTTGGGTCTTTTCTCTGGGTGTAGATATTCGTAACAAGTTAAGCTTATATTGCATTTTTCAAGAGAGTTTGAGCAGATTCTTGGAAGAAGAATTCAGGAGTTCCATGCTGTTGTTCTAGGATATTTTTGATAATAATAACCGCCTCTTCCTCTTCTCATTTTCTATGAATCATCGTTTTCTTCAACTTTTATTTATATACTTAGACGTATTGACAAAAAGCATTCAGTTTTAACTTGTTACAAATGGGGCGTAGATAATCATGTTTATTACTTTTGATTCCTAGATATGTCACAAAATTTTTCTATTTTATGCCATATTTTTACAATTTTGCTCTTAATAAGAAGAACTTATCAGATTTACTTTCATAAGAATACTTATAATTTGAAATACTAGATTTATCAAAGTCTTTTTTTTTATGAAGAATTTCAGTTTCGGAAAAACAGATATGTCATTTGTAGTTAGTGATAAAGCTACTTCAATGTTATTTGGAGATATATCATTATCATGGGTAACAAATTCAGTAATACTCCTTGGCAAATTTGGGTGATAATTTTAATGATGCTTGCTGTTTTTTCAAGTGGTTGTAGTACATTAAAAGGTGAGGGAAATAACAAGAATATAATAGCAGAAAATAGTAATTTAAGAGAGCAACTTGAACAAGAAAAAAAATCTCGGGAAGATACACAGAAGGAATTACAAGGCCTCAAAATTGACAAAGAAGCAGAAAATAGCAATTTAAAAGAGCGACTTGAACAAGAACAAAAATCTCGGGAAGAGGCGCTGAAGGAATTAGAAAGACTAAAGATTGAAAAAGAAGAAGAAGCTAAAAAAGAAGTTCAAAAAGAAGAATTTATTTTAGGGAAATGGTACACGGAACAAACTATCGAAAAGGAAGGTACAAAAGTTTTTTTTAAAGGAAATTTTGAATATTTCCCAAATAAAAGTTCTAGATATGAAGGTGAATTGTCAATCTCTGGCAATCAAAACTTCGATGGTTCTTTTGTGAATATTAGTGTAGATTATTATGTGACTGGTACACAAGAATGGTTAATGAATGACCAAAAACTTATTTCAAAAGAGATTGACTTGAAAAGCGATGTTAGAAGATTTGAGGTAAATGGAAGGGAAATACCGATCTCTCAAATACCCCCAGATAAATTGGAGCAGATAAAAGCCGAAAATTTAATCCCGAAAGGTCTATCTAACTCAGAGAGGATAATATCTCTAACATCATCTAAAATGGAGTTAGAATCGGACGGTATTCTTACTACTTATAATAGACGTTAATTTTCGCGTGCCAACTCTTTATTGAAGCAGCTTAGCCGGACTTCGTCAGTTCGGCTATTGTTGTTATGGGTTTTATCCCCTGCAATCTTTGTGGCAATTTAATATTTATATTTTGCAACTTGATACCCAAAATATAAATTCTTACATTCGAACTTTATTCATCAAATATCTGCGATTTTAACCATCTGCCCTATATTTGTCACTTTTTATTTTTATAATGTTGACGCTAATTTTTATCTTATAGGAGCAAAATATGGCTAATACTCTGCACCCGTGTAAGGTCAAAATACAGCAACTTCAATCTAAATCTCGATAGTTTCTGATATACATTTTCGGTTGAACTGATTTCTATAGATACATAACTCAGCACCGATCGCAATCTTTTGTTCCAGCGTACAGATATCAACAAACATAAATCCTTGTTCATCACATAAGAAGAAATAGATGCAGAAAATCATGTCAGTTGACTTTACTATCACCGGAAATGGTTGGGGTAATGGCTTTGAAGCCGAGTTTAAATTTACCAATACCAGTCAAAAAGTAATCGATGGTTGGGAGATTGAGTTTGATTCAGTTCACAATATTACTAGTCTGTGGAACGGAGATTTTACGAAAACAAACAATGAGAAGGATGGAAGTTACCATTATGTAGTCAAAAATCCTGCTTGGAAGTCCAAAGTTGCTCCTGATGAGGCGATTAAGTTTGGATTTAATGCTAATTCTGCACCTAATTTCCCAGTTGATGGTGACCTCAATTCAGATAATTTTACTAATATTTCCTTTCCTTTTAAAGAAGAACAAAGTTTAAGCACCGATATAATTAAGCCCCAAGCAAGTACTACTGATTTAACTAATAGTAATGGTGAGTTGGAGAATAACAATCCTGCGGACAACCTGAATTACATTAATTTCGACCAAAACAATAAGGGAAATGCAATGAGCAAAGGAACTTTTAATGATTTTCTCGAAGCTCTGGGAGAATATGAATCAGGTAAACCTTCTGGCGATCCAGGACAATATTCAGTTTCTAACCCCTTCGGTGTCTCCGGTAAATATCAAATAGATCCAGATCATCTTTATGAGATTGGTTATATCGAAAAACTAAGTACTAATAAGAATAGACCATGGGATGTGCAATGGTCAGCAAAAGCTCAAAAATATGGCGTTAATAGTTACCAAGACTATTTAATTAGTCCTGAAATGCAAGAAGCAGCTATTCGCGACTCATTCAAATTTACCTGGGGAAAAGTCAGCGAACTGCTAGAACGACAAGGAAAATCCATCGATGATTATCTTGGTAAAACGGTTACATATGTTGACCGACAAGGAAATACACAACCAGTTACATTAACAGCTTCTGGAATTTTGTATGGCGCTCATAGCCAAGGTGCTTGGGGAATGGGAGCATTTTTAATCAATCTTCAAGATTCCTACCCTAACTACAATGATGTTCTTAGAACTATAGGTAAATTTAGTGGCTATGACGTTCCTGAATCAGCAATTAATAAGGGTACATCTACGCCAATAGATCCAATTTCTGCAGATCCAGTTGCTTTAGACTCTACCCTGACTGATACTACGACTGGGGGTGGAGTTAAAGATAATTCTGGTGGTGGCGATCACTCTGAAAAACCACCTGGTAGCGATCAAGCTAACAACCAAAACAACAATCAGCCTTTAGGTAAACCGGACTACATCGGAGTTAATGGTAAAAAAGATATCTTCAACTTCACCTGGGATTGGGGTAGTCAACATGTAATTGATAAATTTAATCCTTCTGAAGACAGCATCAACCTCAAGAACTTCTGGACAGATTACAAAAGTTTCAAAATCTACAATGATACTCAAGGTAATGCTGTTATTGACCTCAAGCAACTCAATAATCAGACCATTACTCTCAAAGGAGTTTCTGTTTCTGAATTAAGTCCTGATAATATCACGGGTGTAGGTGGTCAATCACCCCTTGATGGTAATCCCGGAAATGGTAATCCTGGGAATGGTAATCCCGGAAATGGTAATTCTGGAACTGATAATCCCGGAACTGATAATCCCGAACCTGGTGGCGTTCCCAAACCGACAGACCCGATGTTACCAACCTTATCCGTCAAAGATCTATCAATTCAAGAAGGAAATAGTGGTAGCAAAAATGCCATCTTTAACGTCAACCTCTCTGAAGTATTTGAAAAGCCAGTAAGCGTTAAATATGCAACAGTTGATGTTTCTGCCAAAGCAGGACAAGACTACGAAAAAACTACTGGTACTCTAAATTTCGATGCGGGACAAACTAGCCAGACAATTTCAGTAGCAGTAAAAGGGGATACTCAAGTAGAGTCAAATGAAAAATTCTCCTTACAATTGAGCGATTTGAAGAATGCTACATTTATTAATTCCAAAGCAACTGTAACTATTCTCAATGACGATCGCATCCCGACAGGAGGAAATAGTGGAGGAACTGGAGATAACCAAGGAGGAAAAAAGGGTTCTGTTGTCGCAGCTTACTATCCGGAGTGGGGTACCTACCAACGTGATTATCAAGTATCAGATATTCCTGCTGATAAATTAACCCATGCTTTCTATGCATTTGCCAAAATTAACGATAATGGTGAAGTTGATCTATTTGATAAGTATGCAGCAATAGAGAAGGGTAAAGACTGGAATAATCCAGACAAAATTGCTGGTAACTTCGGACAAATGGCTCAACTTAAAGCTGAAAATTCCCACCTCAAAACTATAATTTCTATTGGTGGTTGGACTTTGTCGAGTAAATTCTCTGATGTTGCGTTAACCGATGCATCCCGGAAAAAGTTTGCCACATCAGCAGTCGATTTTATGAAAGAGTATGGCTTTGATGGAATTGATATTGATTGGGAATACCCAGTAGGAGGAGGAAAATCAGGAAATATCAACCGCCCAGAAGATAAGCATAACTATACTTTGCTGCTGGAAGAATTAGACAAACAAATCCAAGTTCAGGAAGCGCAAGATAATAAAGATTATCTACTCACAATTGCATCACCAGCAGGATTTGATAAAACCGAAAATTATGAACTGGCTGAAATGTCTCAGCATCTGGACTGGTTTAATGTCATGACCTATGACTACCACGGTGCTTGGGAAAAAACTACCAATCATAATGCTGCTTTATACGCCAATTCTAACGATCCTTCAGCCTTAGCAGACAAATATAATGTTGATTCCACAATTCAAAATTATCTGAATGCGGGAGTTAGTCCCGATAAAATTGTCATGGGAGCACCTTTATACGGACGAACTTGGCAAGGTGTTTCCAGCAATAATGATGGTGGTTTATTTCAATCTGCTACTGGTGCGGGTCCAGGAAGTTGGGAAAATGGAATGATTGATTACAAGGATTTACATAACAAACTAGAAACAGATAAATCCTATGTGCGTTATTGGGATGACCAAGCTAAAGTTCCTTATGTTTATAACGCCCAGAAAGGTTTCTTTAGTACTTATGAAGATACTCAATCCTTAGGACACAAACTTGATTACGTTCAAGATAACAGTCTAGGAGGAATGTTCTTTTGGGATGCTTCTGGTGATCTAGCTGGTAATAATTCTGATTCTTTGATTAATTTAGCCGCAACTCAACTGGGAACGGTTCACAATTCTGTTTAGAAATTAGCTTTAGAGAAAGGGGTTACCAACAAAAATCCGTTAGTTAATTAACCCTTTCTCTTGCTAATATCCTGTAAGAGACAATAACTCTAATACATTAGCCCTATTTTTCATACTCTTTTTTTTGGCGAAGGTATTGGAAAAAGGAATTTTATACTTTCAATATTGTTATTCTATTTTTGCAACACAACAAATATTATCTACCTCGCATCCCCAATCAACACAAAAGGCGACCAAAAGAAGGGATGACTATCAATCTGGCTCAATTTCGCCTGACGTAAGGCTTCATCCTTATTCATTCCCTTCTTAATATTCTGGTAAAATTCCACCATAATTGTCTGAGTAGTTTCATCATCAGCACTCCACAAACTTGCGATCGTGGCTTTAGCACCAGCCCGTTCAAACAGGTAAGCTAATCCAGAAATTTCTTGACCATCAGATTCGGTTTGTAGCGCTGTTTGACAAGCACTTAAAGTAATTAATTCAGTATTTTGCAGTCCTAATAAAGCAGCATCGCGAATGTTGAATTTTTGGTCAGCAAACAGCAAGGTATTCTCTTCCAATCCCAATTTAGGACAACCACCCTTTTGGAAACAGCCATGTGTTGCTAAGTGCAGAAGAGAAAAGCGCGGAGATTCGGTTTTAAAAGTATGCATAGTAGCTTGAGCGTTAATAAACGCTTCACTACCAGGGAAAACTTGAGTAATTTTTTTCACCTCTGCTTCTGCTCCTGGTAGCGCTAGGGGTGGCTTTGGAATTGGATTACCAAACGCCATAACTTTTTTAGCAGATGCGGGAATTTGTGTTGCTTTTGCTTGCAGGGAATTGCTAGAAAGGCGAGTCAGATAACTAATAGGTAATTTCTGAATCAGATATTGGTCAGCTTTACTGTCGTAGAGTGCTTCAAAAGGGATGTAGCGGAGTTTACCACTGGCGATGAAACTGAGTTGTTTGGGTTTGGTGGCTTGAATCTCAGCTTCAACTGGGCGAATTATTATGTTGTATAGTTGTTCTAAGTTGTCAAGGTATCGCTCGTCAAAACGGTTAGTTAATGAAGCATTAGTCTGTGTTAGTAAAGCGTTAAACTTCTTAGAGTTAATAGGTATTTTTTTAACAGTTAGTTTGTCTGTGGTTAAGACAAACAAAGCTACCGTATTGGGGACATTTCTAATATTGGTCAACAGCACAGGCTGAACCACTGTTGTACCTGTGGTAATGTTGGCTCGTAGTTGAGTAATATCTGTCGGTTTGGTTTCAAATAAGTCTGCTACTTCTAGAAAGCGATTTCTGATTTCTTCTGCTTCCTGATTAAGCTGTTCCTGTAATTGATTAACTTTTTGAGATAGTTGTGGTGAAAATTTTTCTTGCAAACCCTTTCGCAGACTTTCTAATCGAATATTCTTTTGATTCCATTCGTCAATTGCTTTTTGTGCTTCGGGATTGTTAACTTTTGCATCAACAAGGCGGGAATAATCAGCTAAGTCGGCTACAGTAGCAAGGTTTGCCCATTCAAAAGCTCGTTCTGGCTGCTTTTGGTCGATGAGTAAATCAATCAGACCAACTGCTCGACCTTGTTCGTTTTCTAAAAACGTTTTGCGATTTTCTTTGCCAATATAGTTACGAAGTTGTAAGGTGATGGTCGCAGATTGTTCCATATAATTGATGGCTTTAATGGGCTGCTTAGTATCTTGGTAAAAAACACCAATATTATTAAGTGTGACAGCTTCCCCACGTTTATCTCCCACAGCACGACCTAAAGGTAAAGCTTGGTTATAGAATTCAAGTGCTTTTTGCTTTTCTCCTAAATCTGAGTAGACGAGACCAATATTATTAAGTGTGACAGCTTCCCCACCTTTATCTCCCACAGCACGATCTAAAGGTAAAACTTGGTTATAGAATTCAAGTGCTTTTTGCTTTTCTCCTAAATCTGAGTAGACGAGACCAATATGAGTGAGTGTAACAGCTTCTAGCTTCTTATCGTCCACCCTTCGAAACAGCGATAGTGCTTCTTCCCACTTTTTAATTGCTTGTCGTAGTGATTCTGCTGTTCCTTGTCGGTATAATTTCAATCCCTCCTCAAATGCTTTTTCAGCAGCAGCGCGAGTTCCATCTTGTTTCACACTTGACTGTTGCGCTACTTTTTCTCCCCTTACTGCTGGCATAGTAGCAACTGATTTGCTAACAAAAAATAAACTAACAAGTACCAAAAAGGTGCATTGACCCAGAAAAGATAAGGATATTAATTTCTGTCTTCTGTTTAATTTTGTTAACGCAGTGTGACTGTAGGTTATATTTTGCATTTTAACAAGACTTATGTAACTGCTCCTCTTCAATGGTGTGCTTCGCGCACCAAACACCTAGAAACTACAGATTCATACACAACAATTCCGGAGGTTTTAGTGGGATGTTCCCGGTGTTAATTGTGGCGGTATCGCACTATGCTAGTTGCGTAAGTCCTGTTTAAATATTTAATTATTTTGGTCAATAGGGGTGACTTTAATAGTCATATTTCCCGAATCGTCAAACTCAATTTCATCCACTACATATAAACTGTTCACAGCCACCGCACGAATACCACGTAACTGTTTGGGGTTAACTACATTTGATAAATCTACATTTGTTTTACCTTCCTCTATCTGAAATTGATCCAGAGGAATATTAGACCAAATGCTTTGTTTTGCTTCGGCAGTATCTTCACCCCGGATAATTCTACCTCTACCATCATGATTAAATACTGGTGATTTCTTATCAGCAACAATGCGTTTAATTTCTTCAACTTTAACTACGCGAGAAGTACCATTTTTGGGAGTAACTCGAACAGTTTTTTTCTGGGGGTCAGACCCCGTTAGAGTTCCGAATATTGAGCTTCCATTTTTGAGAATTATCTCCACAACATTATGTAACCCCAAGGGAATCGATTCTTTATCCTTTTTACTGCTTTCTTGAGCTATTTCAGTACTTTTAGTTATAGCCCATACGTTTTCTCCGGGAATAGCAATTAGAAACGCCAAAGCAAAGCTCAATGTTGCAAAAAATATTTTCATGGTCAGGTAAAGAAAATATTAATTAAATTATATTTATTAGATCGAGTAAATCGCTTTCATTACTTTTATGCAGCCACAAAAGCATGAATATCAAAATCTCAATATTCTAGGGAGTATTGCCAGTTTAATTGGAATTATTGGTCTTTTTAATTACTTTACAGGATGGGTATATCGCTGGGCTTACTTTAGCTTTTTTGAGTTAGACATTAATTCCATTCAACTACCTTTTGAGTCGTTTTTTCTAGTACCGATACAAGTGCTTCTAGGAGATTTACATAAAATAATACTTGGTATCATTGTAATTATAATTACTTTTTTTATGATTAAGATTTCGTTGTTACTAATTAACGAATTTAGGATCAGCTATGACAAATATCCCTCCCCGTTATTGATTGCAAAGTTACGAATACGTCTGAGACAACTGGTAAATAAGCTGCCATCTCGATTCTATCCAAAAAATCTCAAAAAATTTATTAGTAACAATATTTCTCTTGCTATTCTTATCAAAAAGTTACATGGTTTTTACTTATTCAAACTATTACGTTCATTTACTCAGATTTTCCCCCAACCTCTCCGTAATGAAATTGCGATCGTTGCTTGGGTATTGACTGCTTTATTTTGGTTCGCTCAATACCAAGGTCATGCTGATGCTTTCCGGGATGCAGTCAATGAAACCTCTACTAGACCTATAGTTACTTTAGTTACCAAAAAAGAAAATTTAGCGATTGGACGCCAATTAGGGAATGAAAATGAGCTTGATAATTTAAAGAGAATCCCTTCTTTGAACAACTTCCGCATTGTTGGCGATGTTAAGCAGTTTTACCAAATATGGGGAAAAGAAACAAATTTAGAACAACCTATAGCTTGGCGCTTATTGCTACAAACTAATAATTGGGCTTATCTATTTCCAGCATTACCATCCCCAGCCAAACCAAATCAGCGTCCTCCATTATTAGCAATTAATGCAGAACAGGGTCAGGTACAGATGTTAATTCTCAGTCGTCCGAAATAAAACATCTTTATTGAAGTAAATAACGTATGCAGCTAATCTTTCCTTCTTTATGGTTAATGTGTCCAGAATTTTAATCCTTATTTTTGGATTTAAACAGCTTATTAACATGTTTGCAGAATCCTTTTAGACGTCATATTAATTCCATCACATGCATGTTCCCAGTGAGATAGTAAGTAATTAGCCGGATTTGATATCAATCCATAACCTGAGATTTTGAATTATGTTCAATACTTGCAGCAATTCTGCAAGCGACTCACTTCAATGTTGTAATTAATACTTGTATTTCAAGTCATCGCTCATAAAGTGCATTAGGGTATATGAAAATCAGCTTTTTCGTGACTTTTAATGCACTTTTTTGCACACACTGCAAAGTATAATGATTAACTAATTTGGTATAATAATGATAATTTAATGGGTGTTAAAAGGGAAGCAAACACAAAAAAACCGACATAATTACTTAATATATTACTTAGATTCCCGGATAAATCAACATAAACTACCAATAAATACTTACGTATTTAAACTTAACGCAGGCTTTATGGTACCTCGGAGAAAACGGTGTTAGAAAGAATATGTGCTCAAAGAGAGCTACCAAAGATTAATAAACGGAGTTTTAAATATGCATTCCTTCAACAAACTTTTCTTAGCTGCTGTTGTTGCAACTGTTGCTACTGTTTCCACTTCTGTTCCAGCTTCTGCAGTAGGTATATGTGAGTCAAGTTTTATCCCTGGTTGTGAGGGTCCAAAGCCAAAGCCACAACCAGTTCCCGAGCCTTCTTTGATGTTGGGTAGTTTAGTTTTAGGTGGTGCTTTAGTCAGTAAAAAGTTAGGAAAGAAAAACCAAGAAAATAACTAACATCTGCACTGGTAATTGTAAATATACTATGTATCATATTTGCAATAGGCCAAACTTAGTATAGTGTAGTCGATAGTTTGCCCGTCGAATGCCTCTACTATGCTCGAGATGGGCTTATCGATATAAACAAAGGAATGTGGATTAAATAAAGTATAAAAGTAGGGTGCTGTTAGCATCGCGTAACGCACCATTCCAAATTTCAGAATTACAGGTTATTAAATTCTCATTCCTAAGCTTTAGACTTCAGTATTTACTTTCAGTTTGGGCTAATCCAGGAAAATTATTACTCGAGTTATCAAGTCCGAGGATTAGTTCAAATTAATAATTTCTCTCGTAATATCGCTACTATACTCCATCGATACAAGTATATCTGCGTTTATTAGATAAATAACTGTTTCATTTCATTTAATAAGTTTCAATCCTCAAAGTCTCCCAGGATTGAGGAATTTAGGGAACTTTAATATAGCTTTTGATAAAAAATCATCCCTAATTTCTGCAATTCCGACTTTTAAGAAATTTCCTTTAAATCAACCACCTACAGAGAATTTCAGCGAACTATGGATATCTCAAAATTAAGTGCTGCGCTACCAGAACAAATCACCCTGAAAAAAGTTATCTACCCTTACGCGAATCCCAATGCATCAGGTGATGAAAGCTACATGGATTTGGTCATCGAAGATGGAGATATGCTCAACGGAACCTTCGATGGTTATTGTATTGATGCAGATCGCTTAATTGATTTTGAAATAGATAACAATGGTAATGGCGTAATTGACCAAGCAGAGATTGGAACCAGCTACACAGCAAAGGTTTATTCTAGTTATGAAGAACTACCTACAGAGTTAGTTGGTCCAAACCTAATTGAAAAACCTGAAAATTTAGATCTTTTGAATTGGATTTTGAATCAGGATTTCGCCGGTCAATCTTCACCTGGAGGTTTTGGAACATACACTTTTGCAGATATCCAAAGAGCGATCTGGACTTTAATAGATGATGACACCAGTGTTGTTGGTGTTGGTTATGAAGGATATTTGTGGGAACAAGAACGTGTTGATGAAATTATAGCTGCAGCCCAAGCAAATGGTGAAGGGTTTGTTCCCACTTTTGGTCAAAAGATGGGCGTGATTATTGTTCCCGATACAAATGGTGATGGTAATCCAGATGCACAGATAGTAATTGCTGCGGTTGAACTATCTAAATTGGGAGATAAGGTTTTTGAAGACAACAACGCTAATGGAATTCAAGATGCTGGTGATGCTGGAATTGCAGGTGTAACTGTTAATCTCCTTAGTGATGTTGACGGAGATGGTGAAATTGAATCACATGAAGTTATAGATACCACACAAACTGATTCTAACGGTGAGTATTCTTTTACTGTTGTTGCAGGAGATTACAAAGTTCAGTTTGAAACACCTGATGGTTTCGATAATACAAGTCCAAGAAATCAGGGTAATGATGATGCAATTGATTCTGATGGACTAACTTCTGATGTAGTAACGCTAGCACCTGGAGAATATGACCCAAGGGTAGATGCAGGTTTTTATAAGCAAGCTAGTTTAGGCGATCGCGTTTGGTTTGATTCTGATAAAGATGGAATTCAGGATGCAGGAGAACGGGGTGTTGAGGGAGTTACGGTTACTTTAACCGGTGGTGGAAATGACGGTGTAATTGGTAATGGTGACGACACTACTGCAACTACTACCACCGATGCAAACGGTAATTACAAATTTGA
>NZ_JASJDK010000117.1 GCF_030065675.1 Mastigocoleus sp. MO_188.B34
TTGCAAGCCTAAAGCCTAAAAACTCTTTCAAGAATCAAACCGGATTTCTATAGCAATCTTCCCCTAGTCTCTAGCCCAGCGGAATAATGATCCTGAAAATATGCTTAGTGTCTTAGTATTTGTCACCTCAATAATAAACAAGGCAACTTTTATAAGAAGTAAAGATATTTGAAGTTACCCATGGTTAAAAGCCAGGGAATTATTGTTTCTCTGAGCGAACTTTAATGCACAAGGGTGTTAACTATTTCTGATACCAAATTACTAGGCATGAATGCACCATGTAGCTTAAACAAATGTACTCAGGGTTTATCCACAAGTATGCTGAAATAAACCATTTTGAGTTAGGTTTGGGATAGCGTCCTACTTTTTCCTTGAAAAAAATCACACTTGTTAGCGATCACAATTCTACAAACCCCTCATAATTCAGGTTTTTGTATTTTTTTACCACTAGCATTGCTTGAGATTGTTAATAATTGGGCAATACCGACGAATATCACTGGTAGCAGCGACTTATCTGTAGCTATTAAAAAATATGCTGAATACATATTCCTATGGAATGCAATAACTACGTAATTGCTTGCGGACTGTATTGCCACAAATAATTTTAGGGGCTTACGCCCTCCGAATTTCGGCAATCAAGAAAGGGTAAAATCCAGATTATTCACGAAATTCGGCACATTACCTCAGAAATTGATACATGTTGGACTTTGCAGACTACCTTTTCTCAGAAAATTAAGAAATGGAATTTTATTTCAGCAAGTAATATAGATTGGCGGAACCTGGAAACCATGTTTTAAGAAGAAAACCCCCTACAAAGATATTGAATCGCTAATAACAGGCAACCAGTTTTTATTCTTCGCTTTTGTTAGATGTCGTTGTAGCTTCTAAGCTATTAACGGCAAAACTAGTGTTCTGCGAGGATTTTAAAATATCCTCTTTCCATCCTGGATTGGCGAATTGGGGCAAAATTTCTCGACTGAATGCTTCTGCCGCTTTAGATCTGTAACGATTAGGATTGAAAATTAGCCATAGCGTCCGCTTGACGACAACACCTTCAATCGGAGTACAATGTAATACACCCATTTGCAGTTCTTTAGAAATAGCGCTTGTGGAGACAAATGCAGTTCCCAAACCTGACTGCACTGCATTTTTAATTGCCTCAATTGAATTGAGCTCCATTTCAATTTTTAACCTGCGAGTATCAATATCACCCCGTGTCAGTACTTGATCGATAACTTTGCGGATAGTTGATTGAGAATCTAGAGCAATGAACTGTAATTTGTATAAATCTTCTTTTTGGATTGTTTCCTGTTTGGCAAAAGGATGAAATGTGGGCAAAATTAGTGCCAATTCATCTTCTGAGTAGGGAACCATTTCCAATGATTCCATTAGTTCGGCAGGTACTTCACCACCAATGATTGCTAAATCTACCTGTCCGTTAGCAACACTCCAAGCGGTACGGCGAGTGGAATGAACGTGTAATTGGACCCCAACATCAGGATATTTCTGTCGAAATTGACCAATCATTCGCGGTAATAAGTAGGTGCCAGTGGTTTGAGAAGCACCTACTATGAGAGTACCACCTTGAAGATTTTGCAGGTCTTCGATCGCGCGGCAAGTTTCCTGACATAAACTGAGAATTTTTTCCCCATAGTTGAGAAGTAGATGTCCTGCTTCAGTCAGTTGTGCACGTCGTCCTCCACGGTCGAATAATGGGACATCCAATTGCCGTTCGAGGTTTTGTACTTGCAAACTTACTGCTGGTTGAGAGACGTAGAGGCTATCAGCTGCGCGCTTGAAGCTCCCTTCTACGGCGATCGCTTTGAGAATTCGTAACTGATCTAATGTAAATGGAAGGTCAGACATATGGCTTAACCCGCTTTTAAGAAAGGAGCGAAAAAGCAAAAAAGTTACGGCAAGTAATTTCTACTACCGCATGTTTTTTGCATCTTAAACTTGGAGATTTTACTCGAAAAAGACAGTAACACAACATCTTGAATAAAGTCCCCCCTTGAACACTTTGTGTTATTGTTTGTGCTGAATTAAATTGTCTTCAAATTACTTTACTTAAGTACATGTTTTTGCCAACTTGGTTAACACCCAGTCATTTTGTCATTTTGGGGATGCTTTTCGGTTTCGCAATTATCCATAGCGGGGGAGCAGCTTTACGTCATAAGGTAGAAAAGTATATTGGTGCAAGACTTTATCGCATCTTGTTTGCGTCCTTAAGTTTGCCATTGGCCCTCCTAATGATTGTTTACTTTTTTAATCACCGCTATGATGGCTTGCAATTATGGCAGGTCCAAGGTGTTGTGGGAGTAAAAGCAACGGTGTGGACACTTTCTGCTATTTCTTTTTTCTTTTTGTATCCTGCTACCTTCAATCTACTAGAAATTGCTGCCTTACAAAAACCCCAAGTACATCTCTACGAAACCGGAATTATCCGCATCACCCGCCATCCGCAAATGGTGGGTCAAGTAATTTGGTGCGTCGCCCACACTCTATGGTTAGGAACAACTTTTACAATTGTTACCTCAATTGGCTTAATATTGCACCACATCTTTGGAGTTTGGCATGGCGATCGTCGTTTAAAATATCGCTATGGGGACGCTTTTGAAAGCGTCAAACAACGGACTTCCGTTATCCCTTTTGCCGCAATTTTAGACGGTCGTCAATCTATCCAATGGCAGGAATTTATTTCTTTTGCCTATTTGGGAGTCACAATTTTTATTATTTTGTTATGGTGGTCTCATCCCCTTTTAATGAGGGTAACAAGTGAGATAAGATTATAGCTTTAGAAAACACCTATTAACGGCAGTAGTTAGTACTTAATTTCGTTGATACGGCAGTAGTTAATACTCATCTAGATGTTTACCAATCTAATCAATTACTACCAAATCAATGTAGGATCGATTGATATAGCTATCGGTGGGGGTTTGTTTTTCTAGATTAAAAATTAAATATTGGAAGTTATTCCTCAGTTGTTTATTAACTCAAGTACGGAATTCGGTAACATCACTCTGCTCAAATTTTTGCCTGCTATAAGGCTCAGATGTGTTAACCATTTCCCAAGCCACAACGAAAATTATCATGGGAATCTTGAAAACACTAGATTTACAAGGTGGTTAATTTGCAAGGTAATTAATTCACAAGGTGATTAATTTACAAGGCAATTTAGGAGCGAGTCCATACCATAATCAAACATTGCATCTACAAGCTAGCGAACGGGGAAACTTTCTTTTGCTGATAGCGATTTGATATGAAAAACCTATATTTTCAGAGGCATCATGGTGTTGTCGGTTAGCGAGCAAACATTTACCCAAGAAGTTTTAGAATCTGCGATTCCAGTTCTAGTTAATTTTGAAGCGCCTTGGTGTGGCTTATGTCGGATTATTCAACCTTTACTATTACAATTTAGAACTCAGTACAATGGTCAAATCAAATTGGTTCGGGTGAATGCTGATGAGAATTTTAAGTTATCTAATGCTTATAAACTCAAGTCATTGCCTACTCTATTGCTAATTGAAAATGGCATCGTTAAATACCGTTTAGAAAGTTTTCGTGCCAGAGAAGATTTACTTCTAGCTTTAGAGGTGATAAAAGATAGCTGTGCTCATAAATCATCCCAAACTTATATTGGCAATAAAGTGCCAGATTTAGAATATCGTTCTGCTTGAAATCGATCCTTGAAAGTCAAAAATTATTTTTTGTAGCTTTGGCGAATACTAAGAAAATTATTTTTCACGACGAAAAAAGTTAAGTAAACAGAAAATTTAAAGCATGCAGCACCAGGGTTTAAGCCAAGAAAGAAGCCAAGAATTAAGGCAAAATTTAAATTGTTAGCTCCTAACTATTGGCATAAAATTTAAAACCAAATTTAATTGCCCCACCTAATCGCAATTGGGTGGGGTACTTTATCCTAAAAAGTGTATGTCACAATGACAGACAGATCCAACAATTTAGTTAGCAGTTCTCAAAGTAGGCGTTAGTGATGGAAGTAATCTATCAGTATGCCTGGCTGATTCCAGTATTGCCATTACTAGGAGCAATGCTGGTCGGTCTAGGATTAATCTCGTTCAATCATGCTACAAACCGCCTACGGCAGCTAAACGCCGCGTTTATTATTTCCCTAATGGGAGCGGCGATGGTGCTGTCGTTGAGCTTGTTGTGGAGCCAAATCCAAGGACATGAGCCTTACATGTACAGTCTAGAATGGGCTGCAGCAGGTAATTTTCGCCTGAGCATGGGGTTCACTATTGACCATCTAAGCGCCCTGATGCTGGCGATCGTCACCACAGTAGCTTTCTTGGTGATGCTTTACACTGATGGCTACATGGCCCACGATCCTGGCTATGTCCGGTTTTATGCTTATCTGAGCTTGTTTGGCTCCTCAATGTTGGGTCTAGTAGTTAGCCCTAACCTCGTCCAGATTTATATTTTCTGGGAATTGGTGGGGATGTGTTCTTATTTGCTGGTCGGTTTTTGGTATGACCGCAAAGCGGCAGCAGACGCTTGCCAAAAAGCATTTGTCACTAACCGTGTTGGTGACTTTGGTCTGTTGTTAGGAATGTTGGGACTTTTTTGGGCAACAGGAAGTTTCGAGTTTGATGTAATTGGCGATCGCTTGGCGGAATTACTACAAACAGGAAGTATTAGTAATTTCCTTGCCGTCTTACTGGCGATTTTAGTTTTCTTGGGTCCCGTAGCCAAGTCAGCTCAATTTCCCCTACATGTGTGGCTACCGGACGCTATGGAAGGTCCTACACCCATTTCAGCATTGATTCATGCTGCAACGATGGTGGCTGCAGGGGTTTTCTTGGTAGCCCGAATGTACCCAATGTTTGAAAACGTTCCTGCAGCAATGAACGTAATTGCCTTTGTGGGAGCGTTCACTGCGTTTATGGGCGCTACAATCGCAATTACCCAAAATGATATTAAGAAGGGCTTGGCTTACTCCACCATCTCCCAGCTTGGTTATATGGTGATGGCAATGGGAGTAGGTGCCTACAGCGCAGGATTATTTCATTTGATGACCCACGCCTACTTCAAGGCGATGCTGTTCTTGGGCTCTGGTTCGGTGATTCATGGCATGGAAGGGGTTGTCGGTCACGACCCAGTTTTAGCGCAGGATATGCGACTAATGGGCAAACTGCGCAAATATATGCCTGTAACAGCAATTACTTTTTTGATCGGTTGTTTGGCAATTTCTGGTATTCCCCCCTTCGCGGGATTTTGGTCTAAGGACGAAATCCTCGGGGCGGCATTTCAAGCTAATCCGGTACTTTGGTTGATTGGTTGGTTAACTGCTGGAATCACTGCTTTCTATATGTTCAGAATGTACTTTATGACATTTGAAGGTAGTTTCCGTGGTAATGATAACGGCATTCGCCAACAACTCAAAAAAGCCGCTGATAATATTCTCCTCGTTGAATCAGAGACCGCGCCATTATTTGGTCCTGGAGCAATGAAACAAGGAGAACTTGAAGCAACGAATACTCATGATGTTCACAGTCATAATGACGAACCCCATGAGTCGCCATGGACAATGACTTTACCCTTGGCAATTTTGGCGGTTCCCTCAATCTCTATCGGTTTACTTGGTACGCCATTTGCTAATTACTTTGAGGAGTTTATTTTCTCCCCAAATGAAACTGTGGTTGAAGTCATGGAAAAGACTGCGGAGTTTGACCCCCATGAGTTTTATGTTATGGCTGGTGCTTCTGTAGCAATTTCAATCGTCGGTATTACCCTTGCTGCTTTAATGTACTTGGGTAAAAAGATTGACCCAGCAGGTATTGCTGCTAAAATCAAGCCACTTTATAATTTCTCCCTCAATAAGTGGTACTTTGACGATATTTATCATCAGGTATTTGTACTTGGTTTGCGTCGCTTAGCAAGACAAGTTATGGAAGTTGATTTCCGCGTTGTTGATGGCGCTGTGAATTTAACGGGCTTTTTCACTTTAGTAAGTGGTGAAGGTCTGAAGTACTTTGAAAATGGTCGGGCTCAATTTTACGCCTTAGTTGTGTTTGGAGCTGTTTTAGGCTTGGTGATTTTCTTTGGTGTAACTTAGGTTGGGGACTGGCGACTGGGGACTAGGGACTAGCGACTGGGAAAATTCTTGATTCCTAATCCCTAATTCCTAATCCCTATATGCCCTATATGCCACAAGGCGGCACGCAGTGCTATCGCCTATCACCTATCGCCTATCGCTAAACTGAAAATTATTTGGTGTATGGATGAAGACAGGGAGATTTTATTTACCAGTCTTCATCCTTCTTTATCTTTTGTTAAATCAAGCTGAGAATAAAGACCAAATTAAAAAAAAACTGCTAGTAAGTAGCTAGTAGCTAATAGCCGAACACTAATTAATAGCTAAATTTCGATGAATACAGCTAACTTCCCCTGGCTGACGACAATTATTTTGTTGCCAATAGCAGCCTCACTACTGATTCCTATCTTGCCTGATAAAGATGGTAAAGTTGTGCGTTGGTATGCTCTGATTGTCGGGCTAGTAGATTTTGCCCTAATTATTGGTGCTTTTTATACAGGATATGACTTTTCCAACCCTAACTTACAGTTAGTTGAAAGTTATCCTTGGGTACCACAATTAGACTTGAACTGGTCATTAGGGGCAGATGGCTTATCCATGCCCCTGATTATTTTGACTGGGTTTATTACTACCCTAGCGACTTTGGCTGCTTGGCCTGTAACCTTGAAGCCAAGGCTATTTTACTTTTTGCTTTTGGCAATGTACGGTGGACAAATTGCCGTATTTGCTGTCCAGGATATGCTGTTATTTTTCCTGGTCTGGGAATTAGAATTAATTCCGGTTTACCTGCTGCTAGCAATCTGGGGTGGTAAAAAGCGGCAATATGCAGCGACTAAATTTATTTTGTACACTGCAGGTGGTTCGCTGTTTATTTTGGTTGCAGCTTTGACGATGGCATTTTATGGTGATACCGTCACCTTCGATTTACAATCGCTGGCTGCCAAGAACTTAGCGCTGAACTTCCAATTATTCCTCTACGCTGCGCTTCTGATTGCTTACGCCGTCAAATTACCCATTATTCCTCTACATACTTGGCTTCCGGATGCACACGGTGAAGCTACAGCCCCAGTACACATGTTACTGGCTGGTATTTTGTTGAAAATGGGTGGTTATGCTTTGGTACGCATGAATGCCCAGATGTTGCCTGACGCCCATGCTTATTTTGCGCCAGTTCTAGTGATATTGGGGGTAGTTAATATTATTTATGCTGCTCTCACGTCCTTTGCCCAGCGTAACTTGAAGCGGAAAATTGCTTACTCTTCAATTTCCCACATGGGCTTTGTTACCATTGGTATTGCTTCCTTTACTGACTTGGGATTAAATGGGGCAATTTTACAGATGGTTTCCCATGGATTAATTGGAGCTAGTTTATTCTTCCTAGTGGGTGCGACTTACGACCGAACACATACCCTAATGCTGGATGAAATGGGTGGTGTCGGCAAAAAAATGGGTAAAATCTTTGCGATGTTTACAACTTGCTCGATGGCATCCTTGGCATTACCTGGGATGAGCGGTTTTGTTGCAGAGTTAATGGTATTTGTTGGTTTTGCCACTAGCGATGCTTATAATCCAACTTTCAAATTGATTGTAATTATCTTAATGGCAGTTGGGGTAATCTTAACTCCAATTTATTTGTTATCAATGCTGCGAGAAATTTTCTACGGTAAGGAAAACGAAGAGTTAATTTCCCAACAAAAATTAATTGATGCCGAACCTCGGGAAATATTTATCATCGCTTGCTTGCTAGTACCCATTATTGGTATTGGTTTGTATCCCAAAATTTTGACTCAGATTTATGATTCGACAACTGTTCAATTAACAGCACGTCTGCGAGATTCTGTGCCGACTTTAGCACAAGATAAGGTACCTGCTGTTTCCATTGCAGCACCGGAAATTGGGAATTAGAACGCGAAATTATTTTTAATTCGATTTAAGAGTGGGTTTTATACCCACTTTTTTTTGTGTTTATTTTTCCCGTGGGAATTTATTGCGAACGCTATTTAACTTTTAGAAGTGGTAATAAATTACAGAACATACTTACTATATTTGTTTATATCTACCAATAGGCGATCGCTTTGCGCATACCATCAGCATCTCACGCATAAGACAATTGGGGAACTATATTCATAACAGCAAAAATATAGGCAGCGATCGCGTCAACAACTTACTGATGAAGAATTACTTGATTTTATCGATTATCTTAAACTGCACCCAGACCATCTCAAATGCTAATTTAGTCATTGACTATGTTGTGAGTCAATCGTAAAATATCACCTTGTAAATTAACCTCCTTTGCTAGCAAAAACAAAAAGAGGTTTTGTTATGATTAGTTTACTGGTATCAAAATTTTGGTAAACCAACTAACTAATTTGCTAGATAAAAGTTGCATAAACCAATTAAAGACTGACTTGAAAGTAAGATTAACAAAAAAATATTCAGTTTTTTTGCTGTTTTTTGAGTATCAATATGTACTATTTAATGTAAAAGTTAATTTATCTATTCTCACCAAAAAACTTTATTGTTATCTGCTATATGAATTTAAAAATGAAAAAATTTCCGCTAAGTGTTTTAGCTCTAATTTTTTTGACCAATTTACTTTGTTTACAAAGTGCCAAAGGTATTGATAGTAGTAGTAATCTAACTGTTAACATCGCAGGTTTAAAAAGCCAGAAGGGAAAGATCTGTTTTAGTTTATTTGACAGTAATAAAGGTTTTCCTGGCGATAAGAAAAAAGCTTTAGAAGCAAAGTGTGTGAAAATCAAAGACACTTCCGTTCCATTTAACCTTGGTTCTGTGAAAGCAGGAAGTTATGCTGTTGCTATGTTTCACGATGTTAATGATGATGGAACTCTGAATCGTAATGTCCTTGGTATTCCCACAGAAGGCTTTGGGTTTTCCGGTAACCCACGAGTGATTACAGGTCCGCCCAAGTTTAACGAATCAGCAGTTATAGTTGCGGGTAGAAATACTAATATAGATATTCAATTTCAATATTTTTTAGGTCATTAGTACAGGGATTAGGGATTAGGGATTGGTGATTGGGGAATAAATACCAATTACCCATTACCAATTAGCGCATGCGACAACTTTTACGTTGACGGTCATGCTCTGGGTGTTGCCAGGAATAAGCAAAATGACTTACCCCCTTAATCTTAGACTCGAATGGACGTAAAGCTTGCATTTGCGATTCTAAGGAAGGTCTGTTTCTAATTCTTTTACCCCAATCACCGGCTAAAGCTGGAATTACTTTAGTTCCAGGTTGGGCGGTATTTAAAATTCGCTGTGCTTGTTTGACGATACAGTTAGTGGTACCGCAATTAGCATATAACATTGGATGCCATTCTAATGAACTGGGAAATCTATCCCAAGGTTGTAAGCGCGAGTCATAACCTCTACCAAGCCTTGTATTACCACCTGGGAAAAATACCACTCCTGCAGGTATTCCTTTTTGCTTGGCTGGATAAGAAGCTAAAGTTGCAAAATCAATAATACCTTGCATTGCATGGGCAACTGATAACTGCCACAGTTCCCATTGCAGTAGTGGTTGTCTTTCAGAAGCGCTGAGTAATGACTTTTCTCCTGAAGGTATACGACCTTGCCACATCGGTTCCCCTTCCTGGGGATGAATTCTATCTACTTGCTCTATATCGGCTGCACTAATATAACCTTTACTCAAAAAACGGCGAATTAAGTCTAGTCCCTTGGCATTTTCAGCCCTACCAAATAAAGCTTTTTGTGTTGCTTCGCTGTACAACCATAAATCTTGAACTTTAGTTGCAATGGAATTAGCTCCTGTTTGCCGAGGATAACGAATGTAGTCAAATAATATTCCATCTGGACGCCGGCGCATAACTTCTAAAACCATGCGATAGTAATCGCGCTTGGCGTCTAAATTATAAGGATCGATAAATAGTTGCGAACCATCGCTGATTACATCTAAACTACTCTGCCCCTTACCATTGCGAGCGATCGCCTTTTGTCGATTTTGAAGTTGACTATAGGTATAACCAAAATTGGTTGTGAACATCCATGCATAGACTTTTAAACCACGTTGTCGTCCTTTTTTGATTGCTTGTGCTAGTAGATCGACTTTTTCCTTACCTTTGTTCCGTACAACGGAAGGCCAAACAGTAGGATTATTAGAAGAGGGTAATAGTACCCGCCCATCATAAAAAGTTTCCAGATAAACTTTGTTATAGCCCTTGCTAACAATGTGATCCATTATCTGCTCAATTGCACCGGGTCTAGCGTCGCAGGGATATAAGCGCAGCCAAATAGCTTGAATTTGTGGCCAATTACGACGACGGCATTCTTGTAATTGTCGTGCGTGTTGCGTGAGTAATTGCTGATAGCGCTGTTTTGCTCCTTTACTACCTGTTAATGCTGACGCTAGAAGGTTTTCTTTTTGTTTAACAGCAGAATTAGAAAGCTGACAAAATTGTGATAGTTGGGCTTGTACTGGTTTGTTCTCCAACTGGGGAAAGAGCAGAGTTGTAGTAAAAAGTACGACATGTAAAGGTCGCATAAATAACATTGAGTTGACACGATTCAAAGAAAAATTGGACATACCTACTTTTCCGCAATTGAACAACAACCATCAACAGAAGTTAATAACTTCAGATGATATGAGATAGAAATTCTTATGGAATATGAATGGGCAAATCTAGATTTTAGTGACTCCTAAAATCTAACTTCTGTTGCCGTATTTCCTGAATAAAGTCCAATTACAACAAATTTTTATGTAATTTTCCAGTAACTTTTTTTCTTTTTTATAATGAGTAATATTACTGATAAGACAATAAATGTGATTTTAATATTCAATTAATTGAATACATCCAATTCAATTTAATGCATAATGCATTTTTTGCCAGATATTTTCTAGATTTAAGCTTCATCAGCCCACAGCAAAATAATGTGCATTAGGGCGGCGCTGCTTTACTAATTCTGTTAATTAACCTTCTCACCCCAAGTCATGCTCAAAAAAATTGAACTTTGCTTCAAAAAACAGAAATCTGTACAAAATTATTTTTTTGTACAGATACAAATATATTTTTTTGAAAAGTTTTAATTCCAGTGCTTGTCTTACCCCAACAAAATTAAATTGGTAAATTTTAGATTTAGGTTAATGACTAACGTTTTTAATGTACCTAGTTACCACGTCTTAGTGCTGACTCTACCCGTTTAAACTCTTGTTCAAGGCGAGTTTTTAATTTTTCTGGAACAGGGCGATTGGGATAAGAACTATAGTGTCCAGCAAGAGAGTTAAGAGCAGTTCGAATAGTAGTAAAAGAACTCAGAGAAGATACTGAGTTATCTCTTTGGTAGCGAGCGGCAAAATCATTAATCTTTTTCCGCGCTTCTGCCTGAATTTCAGCCTTATTTGCTGCATCATTTGGAATATTGATGGCATCTCTCAAAGTGTTGACTATAGCCAGAGTGTCTTGGCGATAATCTCCTGTTAAAGCACCAGGAGTATCATTGGCGGAGCACCCTGTTAAGCCAATACATACAACTAATACTAAAGCAAGCAGACGTGACAAATAGCGCTTCATAAACATCTTTAGTGAGTAAATACCTAATTATCGTCCATCCTATCCTGTATTTGTGTCTTATGGGGATTAGGGATTGGGGATTGGAAATTGGGGATTGGTGAATTAATAATTGGTTATTAATGTTTCTTGTTTATCTTTATTAGCTCTGACCTTTGGTCTTTCCTGAATTCTCTCATACAAGGTATCCCTTTGTTGATAAGGTCTTCCCAGGGAAGTAATTGCAGTTTGTAAAGTTTCTACCTCCATGCAGGTACCCCCTATTGCTCCTGCCATTGTGGTGATATGTTCTTCCATGAGAGTTCCACCAATGTCATTACAACCCCAAGTTAAGGCTTCCGTTGCTCCTTCTAAACCAAGTTTGACCCAACTGGGTTGATGGTTAATAATCCAATTTCCCAAGAAAATTCTAGATACAGCAGTTAGTAGTAATGTATCTGCTAACACTGGTTGATCTCTTCCCACACGGTTGCGTAACGCTCTAGGTGCTTCCTGCCCAACAAAGGGTAATAAAATAAACTCTGTGATTTTTCCGGGATAATTACGTTCGAGAGAAGTTTTTTGCAGCGATCGCAATTTTTCCATATGCATCATCTGCTGTTTTGGTGTCTCAACATGTCCGCAAAGCATAGTGCTAGTTGTGTTTAAGCCTAGCTTATGAGCAGTACTAATAATTTCTAACCAAGTGTTAGTATTAATTTTTTCCGGACAGATGATGTTGCGGATATCATCATCTAGTATTTCTGCTGCTGTTCCAGGCATCGAATCCACACCTGCTTCATGTAAAGCAGCTATCACTTCTGAATAGGATTGATTGTCGCTCCTGGCAATAAATTGTACTTCTTGGGGAGAAAAAGCGTGAAGGTGAAGTTGTGGAAATTTTTGCTTGATAGTTGCTACTAGGTGTAGATAATAAGGTAAAGTTTTTCCTTGGAGCTTAGCTTGGGGGTTTAGACCTCCTTGAATACAAATTTCTGTGGCATTTTTTCTTAGTGCTCCTTGGACTTTTGTTAAAATTTGGGCTTCATCCAACCAATAAGCGCCTTCTTTACCCTCATCTCGACGAAAAGCACAAAAACTACAATGCTGTTCACAGATGTTTGTAAAGTTGATATTACGGTTAATAACATAGGTTACTGTTTCACCAACCTGTTGTTGGCGAAGTTTATCTGCTGCTTCCCGTATTGCTTGGATGACTTTGGGTTCTGTCTGCTCTAATAATATAGTTCCTTGCTCCACAGACAGTTCATCACCTTTATAAACACTATCGAGGATGCTATCAACAATTTTGTTACTCACTGGAAATTCAGAATCCGCCTATCATTATTTATCTAAATTTTCGCAAAAAATAAACTTTATTGAGAGTTACTTACATTTTTTTATTCATATCATTTATGCAAGCTTTTCAATGAAGCTGGAGGGTTTGGGAGGAGCAACAACCCTAAAACTTTTCTGAGTAAAATAATTCGATCGGATGTAATTCCTAATTCAATTAAGGTTCTAGCTCCGCACACACGAGTGATGTGACCCAAAATTCAAAATTATTTATGAATTTCATCTCTTCTGAGTCTGTTTCTCCGGTATTTGAAGACAGTTTACGAATACCGAAATCACCTCCGGCTTTGATGGATGCTGCAAATAGCAATATTTACTTTTCCCTAGTCATTCCAACTTATCAAGAACGGGAAAATATTGCTTTAGCAATCGAAATGTTAAGTAGTTTACTCGATAGGTGTTTGACTGGGAACTACGAAATAATTGTGGTAGACGATAATAGCCCAGATAAAACATGGGAAATCGCAGAGAATTTGACTAAACAATATCCGCAATTACGGGTAATGCGTCGCGAAAAGGAACGCGGGCTTTCATCAGCAGTTATTCGGGGTTGGCAAGTATCTAAAGGCAGAATTTTAGGAGTAATAGATGGTGACTTACAACATCCACCAGAGGTGTTAATTGAACTCTTGGGTTTGATTAAACAAGGAGCTGATTTAGCTGTTGCTAGTCGTCATGTTGAAGGGGGAGGGGTTAGCAGTTGGAGTTTTATCAGGCGATTTTTATCCCGTGGGGCTCAAGTAATAGGGTTGATTTTATTACCCCATGTTTTAGGTCGAGTTTCAGATCCAATGAGCGGTTATTTTTTAGTTAAACGAACTAGTATCGCCGAACAAAACCTCAATCCGGTTGGATATAAGATTTTACTAGAAGTGCTTGCAAGGGGAAATATCGATTGTATTGCTGAAGCTGGCTATGTTTTTTGCGAACGGGAGCAGGGAGAAAGTAAGGTTACCTGGAAACAGTATGTAGAGTATATTCATCATTTAGTGAGGTTACGCTTATCAACAAAACGGATGAAAATTTTTCATCAAAGAATTCATTTCCCTTTTAATCGATTTATTCGATTTGGGTTAGTTGGTTTGAGTGGAGTATTTGTTGATATGGTATTGCTTTACTTACTCAGCGACCCAAGTACTCTAGGTTTACCTGTGACGTCCAGTAAAATATTTGCTGCAGAAATTGCAATTATCAATAATTTCTTATGGAATGATACCTGGACTTTTGCTGATGTTACTTACAAACAGCAGGAGTGGCGACAACGTCTCAAGCGTTTTCTTAAATTTAACACTATTTGCCTTGCTGGATTAGTCTTGAATGTTTTAATACTAAATCTGCTGTTGAATTTTGTTATTCCCTACCAATATAGGAATTATGTTTGGTTATTGAAAATATTTTTACCGGTAGATTTTGTAAAATCTGTGTTTGAGTTCCAGCATATTTTTACAATTCAAATTCGAGTCTTATACATGGCTAACTTAACTGCGATCGCAGTAACAACTATCTGGAACTTTTGGGTAAATTTCAAACTGAGTTGGCGGGTAACAGATGTGAAATAGATTACTTAATTCCTAAGTAGCTAATTATGATAAATATACATCTTGCTTAGAGTAAAAAAAGGAGTGGGAAAGTAAATTATTTTTTATTTTTTGTTTTTTATTTTCTGTGTATTCTTAAAATTTTCGTTTTTTGCCAAAAATACTTTCGATGATTTGAGTTACAGAAAATTTCCTGTTCAGAATTATTGGGGTTAATTAATATTTTAAAGACGCCACCATAATTCAAATCTTTGCGTAAAGTCTTTGCGATCGCGTGATAAGTAGTCCAGTCCGTGTTTCTTTTTTGTGACACAGTAATGACAGCTAAACTAAATTCTCGTTGGTTTCATATTTTACTACTGTTGATTTGGCTAGTCATCGGCATTAGTTTGCGTTTAATTAATTTGACAGCTAAGCCTCCTTGGACGGATGAATTTTCGACCTTGGTATTCAGCCTGGGAAATAGTTTTTTACCAGTACCTTTAGACCAAGCAATTTCTGCAGATATTTTGTTGAAACCACTACAACCACAAGCTACTGCTGGTTTTAAAGATGTCTGGATAAATTTGTTTACAGAAAGTAATCACCCACCTATTTATTTTCTCCTCACCCATTGGTGGTTGGGATTTTTTCCGACGCCAGGTGGTTTAGTTTCTGTTTGGGGAGCCCGTTCTTTAGCTGCAATTTTTGGCGCTATATCGGTAGGTGCGATTTATGGTTTAAGTTGGGTAGTATTTCGCGACCGAGTAGTAAGTCATGTTACTGCAGCATTTATGGCTGTTTCTCCCTATGGTGTCTTTCTCGCTCAAGAAGCGCGTCATTATACATTAGCGATTTTGTGGGTTATTGCTACATTTACTTTTTTGGTGGTTGCTGCACGTCACATCAATGAACATACTCAATTACCAATACAAGTAGCGTTGTTATGGATAGCAATTAATGCTTTGGGTATTGCTACTCATTATTTTTTTGTTCTAACTTTAATTGCTGAAGGAACTGCTTTAATTTTTTTGGCTATAAGAAATGGAAAAAAGCAAGGTACTTCTAAATATGAGACTCAAAATTATGAGACTCAAAATTATGAAACTCAAAATTATGAAACTCAAAATCTTGCTACCACAAAGTTTGCTACACAAAATTCTGAAACAAAAAAATCTGGAAAAAATCTAAGCGGACATTCCGAACAAGATTCCAGTCAAACTTTTGGATTTGGGTTTTTACTCCATGCTCCTTGGAGACGAATTTATTTAGTAGCTATAGGTACTGTAATTTCGGGTTTAGTTTGGTTACCAGTGTTTCTCCAAAATAGTTATGGTAATAAATTAACGGACTGGATCCAAGGAGAAAGAGCGGGACTAGCCTGGATTAGTCCAATTTTTCAAGCTTTAGCAGCTTGGATTACGATGATTGTTTTACTACCGGTTGAAGCGCCGCAATTAAGCTTGGTGATTGCTTCTGGATTTGTAATGTTATTTTTTTTGATTTGGACAATTCCAATTTTATTTAAAGGTCTAAAATTTAATTTAGAACAACCGCAAACCGAGTTAATGTCCAAAATATTTGTGGCGATAATTTTGGGAGCGGTTGGTTTATTCTTTATTTTTACTTACTTTTTAGGAATTGATTTAACAAGGGGTGCTCGTTATAACTTTGTTTACTTTCCGGCTGTTGTCATATTATTAGGAAGTATTTTAACCGTTTGTTGGCGCACTCCAATAGTTAAGTTTTGGCGTTGGAAAATTACTGGCAAACAAGCTGTAAGCATAATTTGGTTAGTAAGCCTACTTAGCAGCATTACTGTTATTTATAATTTAGGTTATCAAAAATATTACCGTCCAGATTTATTTGTCCAATTAATTCAAAACACTTCAAAATTACCAGTATTAATTGCAACTACCCAAAAAACCCACGTCCAAATTGGCGAAATGATTGGGGTAGCCAGAGAATTCAAAATTCAAAATACAACAGATAAACTTAAAGATTTTCAGTTTTTTGCTTCTCCCCGACCATCTGCACCCCCATCTCCATTATTTTTACTAGCGCACCAAGATGATGAGCCTGGTGCTTCCAGTATTGTTTTGGAAAATACCCTTAAAAGTCTACCTAGACCTTTTGATTTGTGGTTAGTAAACTTTTATGCACCAAAACGAGTTGGTAACTGCGTTCGAGTTGAGAGACGTTTACCCCAAATTAATGGTTATAACTACGAATTGTATCGGTGTGAATAGGGATTGGGGACTGGGATAGCAAGCAACCGTTAATAAAGTACGGTAAATTTGTAGAGACGCGACATGTCGCGTCTCTATCAGAATTGTTTGATAACTATTAAAAAACTTGTAAGCCAGCAATCGAACGTAAATTTTGACAGCGAATCAATTCAATGAAGTTCAAGGTAGAACGCCCTTCAATTTTTGCAACAGCTTCAATCGCCCCTAATAAATATTCTGCTGCTTCGACCTCGGAATATCCCCGACGTTGTGCGATGCGAATTGCTGCAGTATCAGCATTTATTTGTGATTCTTGGGAATTATTAACACTCCAGATGCGCAACAATGCAAGCGTGGATACACCACAAGCAGCAATCACACCTACAGCATCTTGTTGGCTAGATTCAAACAGTCCGCCTATTAACCCTGCAACTACCAAACCTTGATATAGTCCGGGTTTAAACCATCTAACTTCGGTCAGCCAACAAACAGTTTGCAGAAGTAACATATCCCGTTGTGGTTTCGTTAAACGACTCCACAAATCAAAGTTAATGTATATCGGTCGTTCTCCCCTCCAAGGTGGAGGAAAGGATACATCAATGACCTTTGCTTGTTCTGGCTTGGTGATAATTTTAGTATTCATCCTACCAGAAGCAGGCATCAATGCTGACAAACGGCGAATTTCTAGCTTTGGCTCCATAATATTAATTATCAGCCATAATCAGCATCAAAACTAGGTTTTTCGCTACATGGATGCATTCGCACCGACTCCACCGAAATGGACAAATAATGCTACTCATGCTTTTGAGTTCTGTTGTCCTACTTGCAACGCCACTAGCCGCGAGGCAGAAAAAGTATGGGTAAATAAACGTGCGCCAGTTTTTACACCAGATCATCGTCGTAAATGGCAGGAATTTTACCAGTGTCATTGTGGTTGTGTCTGGTGGGCTTGGAGTAGCGATCGCCCCCCGTCGGATTTGTCTTCCGAACGGGAAGAAAATTCTTAGATTCTTAAATAATTTAGGACTTAAAAAAACATCCCAATCGCTAATCCCCAATCCCCAATCCCCAACAAATAAAAAAGCCTGCGGTGAAGCAGGCTTTATATTTAGCCTCGCTCAAATAATCAGCGGAGGCTTATTCAAGATAATTTGAGAATTTCAAATCTTAGAGGTTCTAATCTGAGAAGCTCTAATGTTAGAACTTGAAGGTGGTACGAACGGTACCAACGTAAACTGTATCGTTGTTGTTGTTGTGCTCTGGATTGAAGATTACTAACAAGCCAGGAGTAACAGCGATTCTCTTGTTGAGCTTCATTTTGTAGAGAGCTTCTAAGTGGTAAGAAGTATCTGAATCTTCTTTACCTGCGATGTTGCTATCGGTAACTTTAGGAGGCTGACCGAAGATCAAACCTAAGGTGTTACCCTTAGCACCAAAGTCCTTAATACCTAGAGATGCTGCCCAGTAGTTGATATCTGATTGGTTGCTGTTACCAATTTCATTGACATCAGCAATACCGTACCAACCACTTAAGATGGTCTTCTTGTTTAGCTTGTAGCTAGCCATTAAGCTGTAGTGGTTAGTATTAGACTTACCAGAAACAGGTGTATTAGCGTTTGAGCTACCGGTGCTACCAATGTTGATTTTGCCGCTGGTGCTATCTTCGTAAGCACGAGCATAAGCAAAACCAACATTAAATTTTTTGCTGGGTGCGAAATCAACCTGACCGAAAAATGCATTATTTCCGCTGAAAGCACCATCAGCAGGATCGTTTTGGTTATCGGTGATATAAGCTGCAGTCAGGATGATGGGAGAGCGAGACTTCTTCTTCTTAGTACCGAAGTTAACGGTTACACCAGCATCGCCATTCGCAACTCGATAGATGGGGCTGAAACGACCGTAGCGGGAGATTGCACCACCACCACTGCTCTTGAATACAGGGTTGAACACGTTAGTGTTGTCCTGCATTTCAGCACCAGCAGCATCAACCTTGACGCGTACTCCTTTCGCTAAGTTGAAAGCGTAATTAATCTTATCGATTTCAACATTGTTGCCGTTTCCATCGCCATCTTTGGTGATACCATCAAAGCCCAAGCGAGCCATCTTGGTACCTGCGGTACCATCGAATTTAGGAGTATTACGAGCCTGTAAACGAACTTGTAATTTATCTTTACCGGTGAAGCTACTTTCTAACTTCAAACGAACGCGGTTAGATAAGATTACGTTATTATCGATTTCATCACCACTTCCATCAGCTTTCTGGTCGCCAAAAACACCAGAAGCTGCAAATATAGCTTCACCCTTTAATTTAGCAGTGGTGGAGAACTGCTTAGCTTCTAATTCTTCAGTACGGACTTCTAAACCATCAACACGACCGCGTAGGGTAGCTAATTCAGCAGAGAATTCATCTTGCAAACGCTCTAAAGTAGCCAAATCTTCTTTGGTTACTGCGTTAGCGGTTGCAGAAGCAATCAATTCGTTAACGCGATCCAAACAAGCATTTAAACCAGCAGCAAACTCATAACGAGTCATTGCACGGTTACCACGGAAGGTTCCGTTAGGATAACCAGCGATACAGCCATAGCGTTCAACTAAGGACTGTACAGCTTGGAAAGCCCAGTCAGTAGGCTGTACATCAGAAAACTGAGATACAGATGTTACTTGACCGATGCTGTTAGCTTCGTTGGACAATTGAGCTACGGTGGTTTGCTCAGCAACTGCGCTGTTAGCAGCGAAGAATGTTGCAGCTAAAACAACCGGACTCAACTTCAGAAGATTGAAGAATCCTTTTGTCATGTTATTAATCTCTCTCACACTAAATTTGCTCACACCTCGCGGTCGAATCATAGTAGAACTCCCTCATATATTTTTATTTCAGGGAATTTACTTAAGTTCGCCTGTCATAATTCTAGAAAAAATATGGCGGTTAACTTGTGTTATCCACCACATTTATTCAAGTATTTCCTACTATTTTTATTTGTTATAAACAGAATAATTTAAATTTTATTGATACATAATTTTTTGTTTAATTGATATTAATTTATTTCTAATTTTGTAGTGAATTGGTGTTAAGTAATACTATGTCTTAGTTATTGCTATATAATTACTTCACGTTAATTTTATTGATTTTATATGAAGCATATAGCAACTATATAAATGCAATTTTATATTTGATATTTCTACAATAGCTTACTTATTTATAATTAATTTGAACAATATTTTCTTGTTAAGTAAATAAGTAATTTATCCAAAGGATATATACTTAAAATTTTCTGCAAAATTAGGTATATTTACAATAATTTGTAGATGATTTTTATAGATATACAATGCACGTATTGTATGTTTATGAACTGCACTGACAACCTAAAAAAATGCTTAACTGAACCGTATAGAACTGTAACGTTAGTTTAGTTGGGGTTCGTTCAAGGTTCATAGACTGACTAGGTTAACGAAGTAATACCAATTTAGAAAAATAATGAGACAAATAAATTTTTGTAGAGCGATTGAGGAGGGGAAAACCCAACTCCTCCTCACCCGCTCTACAGATTAATCTGTTGCAATATAACGGTTTTCGGTTGAGTGTGGTACACCTCGTAGAGACGTATTAGCACAGCGTGACCGTAAGGTCATAATTTTACGTCTCTACATTTGGGAATTAGAAAATGTATTTGATTCAAATGAAAACCGCTATAATTTATTGAATTGGTATTACTTTTACTCTTGATGAGAAAATCTCTACCATTGTCCCGTACCCTTTTTCAGGTGTTAAATCCTAAAACCTGTGATTTGGCTTTTGACATTTGACTTGCGCATAGTGCTATAAGAGAGTATTTATTAAGCCAAAAAAAAACCTGCAGTAGCAGGTTAAATTTAAATTTATTTATTACTACTTATTACTACTCAATAGAGAGATAACAGTAGTTGTATACTCAAACAAAATATTTGCTTGACAAATATCAAAACAACAGTAGGTTCTAGAATTTGACATTCCAGAACTTAAGAAAATCTAGAACTTAAATGTAGTACGAAGTGTTCCTACATAAATGGTATCGTTGTTATCGTTGTGCTCTGGGTTAAAGATAACCAATAAACCAGGAGTAACAGCAATCTTGTCGTTCACTTGGAATTTGTAAAGAGTTTCTAGGTGATATGAAGTGTCTGGATCTTCATTTGCAGCGATGTCATTATCAGTAACTTTGGGGGGTTGACCAAAGATTACACCGAACAGATTACCTTTGCGACCAACGTCTTTAATTCCAACATGAGCACCCCAGTAGAACAGATCAGCATCTGCACCATCGTTATCACCAGATCTTGCTGTAGTATCAGCTAAGCCAGCCCAACCACCAACGGTGATTTTTGAAGAAGGCTTAAAAGCAGCTTGGATACCGTAGTTATTGGATACTGTGGCTGGTGCAACTGCATCAGGATCTGTTCTGTCCCTAAATGGGTCTTGTGCGAATCCACTACCAGTGCTTCCGGTTAGATCAATATCACCACCATTCTGGTAAGCGCGAGCATAGGTAAAACCAATATTAAGGGAATCGCTTGGTTTGAAATCTATTTGACCGAAAACGGCATTAGAACCATTGAAAGCGCCATTAGGATCTTCTGGGCTGCTTGCATTTGGTGATAAGTAAGCCGCACTCAAGGTGAGATTATCACTAGCCTCGAAACTTGCAGTTACACCTGCACCACCATCACCTAAGCGATAGATTGGGCTAAAACGTCCATAACGAGAGATCGCACCAGAACCACTACTCTTAAAGTTGGGGTTAAAGTTGTTGATGTTTTCATAGACTTCGGCACCATTAGCATCAATTTTTATTCGCGCAGGACCGAGATCGAAGGCGTAATTGATCTTGTCGATTTCAACATCATTACCATTATCGCCATCAAAACCCAGGCGAGTCATGTCAGTACCGGTTTCATCACTGTTTGGCTGAATATTACGAGCCTGCAAACGAACTTGCAAATTATCGGAACCAGTGAAGCTACTTTCCAAACTTAAACGAACCCGATTGGCAAATGTGGTATTGCTATCTAGGTCTGGGTTGTTGTTCTCGTCATCATCAGTATCAGCTTGCTGATCACCAAACGCATTGGTTAGGTTGAAGATTGCTTCACCTTTTAGTTTGGTAGTAGTAGAAAACTGATTTGCTTCCAACTCAGCAGTGCGGGCTTCCAATGCATCAACGCGACCGCGTAGAGTAGCAAGTTCTGCAGAAAATTCTTCTTGTAACCGTTGTAGAGTAGCCAAGTCTTGCTTAGTAACCAGGTCAGCTGTTGCTGTTGCTATTAATTCATTTACCCGATCTAAACAAGCATTTAAACCAGCAGCAAACTCATAACGAGTGAGAGCACGATTACCACGATATGTACCGTTAGGATAACCAGCAATACAACCGTAACGTTCAACTAAGGATTGCAATGCTTGGAAAGCCCAATCAGTAGGCTGTACATCGGAAAACTGGGAAACAGAGGTTACCTGCCCCATGCTGTTGTCAGCTTGTAATTGCTGTTGCGCGGAAAGCTCAGAAACAGATGTTACTTCACTCTTAATTTCCTCAGCAAAAGCAGTGCCAGCAGTGGAAAGGGTTGCTGCTAGTACAACTGGACTCAGCCTTAGGCATTTAAAAATCAATTTATTCATTATTTACAGTCTCACTCACACCCGAACACTCAATAGTAAGTATATCCCTAAACCTTTATATATTTGTCAGGAAATATACTTACTGCCATAATACTATAATTTTTATGGAAAGATTTGGTGGTTAACAACTAAGTCAACCACTTATTTTTCTGACTACTTTGTATTGCCTTGATTGGGCAAACGGAGGATAATTTGACGTTTATGACGTACAAGTGACGCTTCTTCTTCGAATTGTTGTAAAAGGCGGGTTACAGTAACGCGAGTCGTATTCAACACCTCTGCTATTTCCTGATGAGTAATGTTGAGGTGGATTAGTTTACCTTGTTCTACATCACGACCAAATTTTTCACTCAACCAAACTAAAAACTGCCACAACCTTAGAGAAATTGGTTTGCGATGTACTATACTTAATAATTCTTCTGACTGCTGTATATGAGATAACAGAGCATCTGTATATTGATTCCAAATGTGGGGTGGTAAAACGCTAACTTCCACATTTGTCAAACATTCGATTTGGTAAGGCTTAACTGTGGAAAGAGGATAACCAATTAAGTCACCAGCACCCCAGTAGCCCAAGGTAATAAAGGTCCCATCTTCACTCCAGGTTAGGGTACGAACAGCTCCTCGTTCAATGCGCCACAAAACATCGTTGCGTTGGGGGATAATTTCCCGACGACTAAATAAACGTTGGGGTAATTGTTGAGTGGAAACAGCAGAATTTTGAGAGAAGCTAGAAGTTGCTGGACGAGTTGTTGGGTACATCATCGGTATATTTTAGTAAATTAACGCAGTGATTTTGGAATTAAATGTGGGAGGAGGTATCCAGGATATTTCTCACTACCTGATAACTCGTGGCAGAATTGAGTTATTGCAGTTCAAGCAGTCACAAGAAAAATCAACTAGTTTAGTTTGAGAACCCGGAATAAGTTATTTATTTTCGATGAACCCTGGTAATCGCTTATAGCGTAGCTTTTGAAGATTAATAGTGCGCGGAGTATTGATAGGTAGAAACTCCAATAACTTTATATGGGAATTCAGATTTATGAGAATTCATGCAAATCAAAAGATAAATGCGGGCTCATGTGTATTCTGTGCTTAGACTGTGACAACCTGTTAACTGTTAGAGTATGACAATTCGTTAGACATTGGATATGATGCTAATCACATCACATTTAAAATTAATTTATATGCTAGCAATTTTTGTGTCAGGTTTACGCATCATTCCTAATATCTGCTTGAGTCAGTCACGTCCATAACCCGAACCAAAACGCTAAGACATAGCAGTTAAGCTTAATACCTGTACTCCGCACTATTTCCTTTCATCGAAAGTAGTTTTGGCTAGATGCACCCAAGTGTTGTGAATGTGAAACCTTATACATCCTAAGACAGTTTAGGATAGTTGACAATTACTGTCAACTATTTTGATGAGACTTTACCTATGGCAACTACGGCTGGTTTTGGAGGAAAATCAAAGTTTTTGCTAGGCCAATTAGAGCCAATAGGTACTGTACGTGTCTGGACAAATTCTTGACCAGTAGTGGTGTAAATTGCGTACTCTCTAGTTTCGGAAGCTTGGTTGTTACGAATACCATTAATTTCCCCTGGATGTTGAACCGAGACGAACATGGTATCTTCCTGGGGCGTAAAGCAAGGACCAGTAATTTCACACTCCATCGGTCCAATGCCAAATAATAAAGGTTCAAGTGCACCTTCACCACTGGTAGGGATATACCAAATACTGTTGTTTCCGAATATACCTGATACAGTTTTTGGTTTTTCTTTATAACTGGTGCGACTTTTAACAGCATTATTGAGCTTTCCCGTAGAAATGTCTGTTACCATCCATACATTTCCCTGGCTATCTATTAACAAGTTGTCGGGGTTTGCAAAACCCATTCCACCAGTATTAGGTTCGCCACCGGTTGCTATAATTTCCCAACTAAATGTATTTGCGACTAAATCATTGCCGTCTTCCTTAAGTCGCATGACCCAGCCATATTCATAGGGAGTTTCGCTATTTGGACCTTTGAATATCTGTGCATCTGGACCACCATCTTCATCAGAAGAACCGGAGGTAAAAGTAATGAATAAATCTCCATTTGGTGCAATTTCTGTATCTTCCGGGCGTGCTGTGCAAGTACCTCCAACCGCATTGGCTGCATAATGGGCATCAACTAAAATTGCGCCCTGTTTTTCTGAAGGTGTGCCAGTATACAGATCGCCAAGAGTTTTAAATATTTGTTTATACTTGGTAATTTGTTCGTCGCGAGTGACGAGCAAGTCTGTATTCTTAGAAGTTTCAGGTAATTTTTTTTCAGACGAATTAGGTAAAGCTCGTTTTTCTCCTTGTTTATTGCTAGTTGTTAGCGGACCTTTGGGTAGACGGATTATATTGCCAACAATATTGCTGGGTAAGTCTGGTTCTATTTCTGTATCTGGTTTTAAAGGTATCCAACGACCTGTACCATCAGCAGTAAATTTAGCGACATAAAGCATTCCCTGACTTAGTAATTGTGAATTACTTTTATCGTTGGGATCGTGAACCGGATCTTTGCTGATGAACTTATATATATGCCCACCTTTACGATCGCATCCGGAATAAAATGCCAGTGGTTTTCCTGCTTCAACCCTTACGCCTACTGCTTCATGACGATAACGCCCTAGCCAGGTATGTTTAGTACCATAGTCATTGGGGTTTGTCGGATCTACCTCTACAATCCAACCATACTTGTTTCCGGCTAAGCCAAATATATTACCCTGTCCGGAAATAGACTTCTTATTAAATCCAAATGGTTTCGCACTTGGATCTAAAGATGTACCATCAGCATAAACAGTTTCTGGTACCTGGACTTGAAAGTTTTCTTCGGCGCTCAACACAGTTCCCCAAGGTGTTGTTCCACCAGCACAGTTACCAAAGGAACCAATAATGCGATCGCCTAAATTATCAATGTAACCCTGACCTACTTTTTTTTGAAAAATCTCTACAGCTGGACCGGTAGCTTTAAGATACCGTCCATCTCTTAAACCAGAAATCCCTGATATTCGCCGATCGGATGAAGAATTCGTTCGCTCCCATTTACCGTTGGCTGTTTTACGAATAGAAATTATGCCTAAACCTTGATCTATCAATGCTTCAGCACAAATCTTTTCAATCTTTGCTTTGATTGGTTCGTCATCTGGTAAAGCGTAAGCGTTCACTTCATTTTTCCCAGACGATTTATCTTTAAGTGCAACCTGCAATTCTGTAAATGGCAAAGATTTACCGATCACCTGTTCGTATGTTTGTACCCAAGGAACAGCACTAATATATTCAAAATTTACTGAAAGATAGCCTTCGTCATCACCGGTTGGGATAAACGATAAATAATCATTATTGTAGCCAAAGCGGGAATCACCAACTTTATCGCCCCAAGAAGCTATTACTTGGTATTGGTAACCTTCCGGCAATATCAAGTCATCTACAACTTCATAGTTACGATATTTTTCTTGCTGTTGTGACGCTTTTAATCCCAAAGACTCCAAGGGAATTGGACCATTGATGGGATTAAATGAAAAACCAGCATTCTGTATCTGTTTGACAGAATTTTCGGTAATTTTATTGTTACATCCAGCTAAAGAGCTAAGTGCTAACGCACTAGTACTCCCTGCCATCCAGAGCAAAAAATGACGATGACTTGTAATACCCATCAGTTTGCTTGACTACAAATTTACCATCTACACCTATTTGATGGCAAACAACCTTCAGTTGTCTATGATACTGTAAACTTGGAAGTTTAAGAGGAGGTAAGGTTTTTATAAAATGTAAGTTAGTTAACTGAATCTTAAAGTTAATCCAAAAACTTTAAGACATTGTTTAACAAAATACAGACATAATATGGTATGGATCACACTGATTTTTTTGTCTATCGGTTAATAGTGTTTTTACAAATAAGTTAACAACATATTCTGCAGGGTTTTAAATTCTTATAAATTCATAATGCTTCTTTCAGGCATTTGTCTTCAGGCATAAGATATATATAGTGTTATTAATCACAAAAATTTAGTCTCTTTTTATATACAATTTAGATAACTCAGTTATTTTTTTTGCACATCTATCCTGTGAGGTAGAAAAGCAGCAATTATATTTACAGTCGGAAATTTCTATCATTTTAAAGATATATAATTTTAGGTATATATAATTTTAAAGATATATATGCTTATATTCTCGCATGGGAAGTTTGAAGGTGGAGTTTTAAATTTTAAAATCTGATTGTTGTAATTCTATTGTTGTAATTATGACATTAGAATTAGCTTTCTTGTATTTCAAGGGAATAGTATAAAAATCTAAGTATTCATCATGGGCGGTGACCTGTAATGATGTATGCCACTCTTTGCCCAATATTAGTTGCATGATCTGCCATGCGTTCTAAAAATCTAATTGCTAAAACCAGTAATAAAATTGGTTCTACGACGCCTTCAATATCTCGTTGATAGGCTAAGGTTTGATAAAGTTGCTCGTAAGCATTATCCACTTCATTGTCCAAAACTTTGATTTGTTGACCGCAGACAGCGTCCATATCAGCTAATGCTTTTAAACTCGTTGCTAGCATTGCTTGAGCGTAGCGCGACATGTTAGCAATTTCTGGCAAGGAAGAATGAGAGGGATAAGGAAAGATTTTAATTGCTACTTCAGCTAAATCCTTTGCATAATCGCCAATACGTTCTAAGTCTCTTACCAACTGCATAAAAGCACTCAAGCAGCGCAGATCCTGAGCAACAGGAGCTTCAAGTGCGACTATTGTTGTGCAATCCGATTCAATTTGCCGATAGAATCTGTCGATTTTCTTATCCAGTAAAAACAATTCTTCCGCTGAAGATAAATTACGTTCGAAGAGTGCTTGATGACCGAGGCGAAAAGATTGTTCGACTAAAGCACCCATACGTAAAATATCTCTTTCTACACGCCTGATTTCACGGGTTAGTTGGGGTCTTCCTGGTTGTAACTTCATACTTCTCATCAAAAACCTCCGGGAGTTAGGAGACTCATTATTTTTGTTTTTGGGGAGCCACTTTTCCATGAGGGAAAAATAATTTGGCTAACAGATTGTGATGTAGTACTAAATTGAGATGCTAATAAAAGTAACTAACGGGGATTTCTCATCCCCGTTATTTTCTTTCTTATCTGTAACAATGACGATGCCCAGTGATAATACTAAGCAAATCTTTTATAATCGATCGCCTACCATTCAAAGATTGGAAATAAACTCGAAGGTTGATATTTCTAAAAAAACCTTGCTTGGTTATATCAACTTAATTGTTTTTAAATTTTGTTTCTGATGCTCAGAAATTTAAATTTTATTCTGAGTATAATTTTTCCATAATTTTGTTATACACAATTACAGCAGAAGCTCTTCCCCTACTTGAATTTATGGTAAATATACCAATTTCACTAACCTTCTGAATTACTTACACATCGGTAAATTTTAATTTACTCAGTGAGTGTCTA
>NZ_JASJDK010000118.1 GCF_030065675.1 Mastigocoleus sp. MO_188.B34
CGCTTAGCGGAAGCGTACCGTAGGTATTGCGTGTTCGTTAGAACAAACGATAGTGTTAGACCGCAGCAAAGCTGAACGCGGAGCGCGTCCTCAGCAATCTCAAAGCCTTGCGTTAGCGTTAGCGTGTCCGACAGGACATATGCTACGTTACGCTACGCTCCACTCGCAATGACAAATATACAATTAATTTTCTCCAAGTACTTAATAATTTGTTGGAGGTGCGGTGCATTACGCTATTGCTAACGACACCCTTGTATATTAAGAGTCTGGGTTTGTGGTATTGAGAATAATTTGTTGAAGGTGCGTTACGCTATCGCTAACGGCACCCTACGAATGAGATATTTTATTTATTGGGAGTTCTCACTATTTATATCTATCTATTAAGCGACCTCACCACCGACAACAACATCTTTAATCCGCAAACTTGGACCTCCGCAACCTACCGGTAAACCATTTTGACCGCCCTTACCGCAACCACCGGATTCATCCCAATAAAAGTCATCTCCTATGGCTTCAATATCTCCTAGGGTTTGGAAAACATTACCGGAAAGGGTTACATCCTTAACTGGTTCAGCAATTTTGCCATTTCTAATCATCCATGCTTCCCCAGCACTAAAGGTGAACATTTCACCGTTGGTCATTCCACCCAACCAATTACGTGCGTAAACTCCTTCTTTAATATCAGCGAACAAATCTGCAACAGGTGTTTTTCCCCGTTCGATCCAGGTGTTAGTCATGCGAACAATTGGTGCATAGTGATAATCCAAGCAACGAGCATTACCTGTTGGTGCTTCACCTAATTTTCCTGCTGTTTCCCTTGAATGGAGACGTCCGACCAAAACCCCGTCTTTAATTAATTGTGTTGTTGTTGCGGGGGTACCCTCATCATCATAGAAATAACTTCCGCGATGTCCCAGGGGTGCAGCTCCATCGAAAATTTGCAATTCTTCTGGACCAAATCGCCTTCCAATGGTCATTACTTCCAGCAAATCTGGGTTTTCGTAAGCCATATCAGCTTCAGAAAGATGTCCAAAGGCTTCATGTACGAATAAACCACTGAGAATTGGATCGATCACAATGGTATAAACATCACCCGTAACTGATGGTAAGGATAAAGCTGACACTGCTCTTTGTGCTGCACTTTTAACCTGTTTTTCCAAACCTGTTAAATCTTCATAGGCTTTGCGCGAACCAGTTGTTTCCCTCCCTGTTTGCACAGTTTCACCATTACGGGCTGTTGCTGCAAAGCGCATTTCCATATCAACCCAAGATTGTTCGATTAAAGCACCTTCACTGGTAGCAATAGTTACATCTTGAGCACTATCTGCATAACGCACGGAAGTTGTAGTAATTCTACTATCCACGCTTTTCAGTAAATCGGCATAATCAATACATAATTGTTTTTTATCAGAAAGAGCTATTTGACGGGGATTGGTACCTGTTAGGGGAATATGGCACACTGCTTGAATTGGTTCGATGGGAGCAAGGATAGTTACCTCATCTCCAACCATTCGTGCAGAAGTGATCGCTTCTTCAATCCGTTCTTTCAAACTCGCTAACTGATTAAAACTACTTAATCCCCATCCTCCTCGATAACAGGCGCGAACTTGTCCGCCAATAGAAATACCTTCGCTGAGAGTTTCGACTTTACCGCCACGCAGCAATATATCTGTTCCCTCAGATTCTTCCAAACGAATCATCAAATAATCTACTTTGGAGGAATAATGGGCAATTAAGTCGGAAAGCAGGTTTTTAGTATCGGCTAATAAGGGAGGCATTGGTAGATACGAACTATCAGGGGTCAACTGCATTTATTGTGCAATTTTCTGCGCTCAGATGCCACTCTCATATCAGATAGAAGCTGAATTTTTATAATATAAGTCAGCGTAATTGCGAATATATTCTGGAATAAAATGAAAACTTAATACATGGGAATTTACTTGTTAAAGTAGTTATTTAAAATGTGTTTAAATACTATTTTTACACCAGTAGCAAAATTAAAATAAGCAAATATATGCAAAAATTCCTAAATAGAATTACTATTCAGAATTTTGATTTTCTGCATACCGCAATGGAAAAAGTCTAACTAAAGCAATATAATGAACGAGTAAGTCAGCTTATATTCAAGCTCAAGAGTTAAACTCAACAATTCACATCAAAATTTATATCAAGCAGCCACCTGCAACTGTGATCGCAGGTGGAATTTTAGTTTATTCTTCCAAACCAACCAAAATATTTCCATCTTCTATACGGGTGGGATATACAGGAAGTGATTTTTGCTCTGACATCTTACCCATCATCGAACCAACAACAGGTGGGAAAGTACACCATTCTTTAACTTCACCACTGCGGAGGTCAAAGGCACTACGATGCCAACGACACACAATAGCACCATCGTCTGTAACCTTACCTTTTTTTAGGGATAACTTAAGGTGAGGACACTTGTTATCTACAGCAAATATTTCACCGGAGTGATTAATTATCAAGATGGCTTGATTCCCGACTTTGACAACTTCTCGCGCACCTGGTGCTAGAGATTCTTGAGAAAGAACTTTGACCCAATTCACTTATTTACTCCTTTTTATAAATGGGACTTGATAAACCAAAATGGTAAACCAAACTACTTTTTACCATTATTAAATAGCTTAGATACAGATTTTTTCTAAATTATTTCAAGAATCAATTTGAATTGATTTGAGATTTTTTATCAACAACAGGACGACCGCATTAAAATTTATAATTACCAGTTTCAATTATTGATTTTAATAATCGATCAGAGAACAGTTTGAATTAACTTTAATTTAAGAAGGTAAATCCTAGTTGAACTTTAGCTTTACTTTTTTGAAAATCATTTTATCGGTACTTTTTATCTTCTATGTTTTTTGTCAATGTTTATCATTCAATTTGAAAATATTTGTACCTACGAAATTGTTTGCACGAAAAATAAATTACATTTTCATAACCTTACAGGAATTTGGTAACATTCATTATTCCTAATTAATAATTCTTAAAATGGCGGTAATAAACTTTTAAATACCCAGGTATGCAATAAAAATAGCATTGTAGAGCAAGATTATATCTCTCTATAACTTGTCACTTGAAAATATCAGTTTTTTTATACAGCATAATTATGTAAATAAAAATAAATCTTAACTTATCACAAGTAGATAAAATAACAAATTAAATATCTTTAGGAAGATGAATAGAGAATTTATAATTCTTTAATTTATGATGTGTTTAACTTATGATGTGTTTAATTATATTTACATCATCTAATAAATTAAAAACAAAGATAAACGTCTTAAAAAAATTAATTTGGCTCCATGTTATCTTTGATTTTACATTGCAAGTATTCTTGGCAAGATATTTTCTAAACACAACTACTATATTTATTCTCGCTTTTTATAAAAGTCATTAATTTCTTATATCACCAATTAAATGTAACTAAAAATACAACTTTATAGTCAAGTATAATGTGAGAATTTTATTAGTGAAAATAAATATAAAATTTTTGTTTCCGGATGTATATTCAAACAGCAGTAAAGTTGAGAATACCCAGTACAAATTATTTATTAAAAGGTATTTTTATACACTTGTTGCTTGTATCTATACGTAAGAAAATAGGAATTGAAGAATTACATTTTGTATAAAACAAGTGAGACACAAATTAAATGATATTTTTGTGTTCTTAGTTGCTTCTATGACTATTGCGACTTCAATAGTTAATCCTGCTTTTGCAAATAATCGTCCCACTCAATGTGTTAGTCCTATTACAAATACACCAGGAAATATAAGATACACAGGTGATTGTATACCTCGTCCTTTATGGATAAACCCTAATTACGGTTCTAATTATGCTCGATTTATGCGTGTTGCAATTAAATCAGCCGTAAATAAATATGATTACGATACAGCAATCATTAATTTTTACAGAGCACAAGAAATCTCGGGTTATCGAGATCCTGAAGTCAGACGAGGTTTATTAGGAGCAGTGATGGCTAAAGCAATTAAGAAAAGTCCAGTTCCAGGCTATTCTCATCCTCGAATTTGGTTGTTAATTACTGGGGAATATTATGATGAAAGGTAATATTAATTAGTAATTGCTGATTTAAATATCTATTTTTGAAAATACCAGGGAATCATTCATCATAAATAAAATAATAAAGCTCAAAAATACACATTATGAATTAATTTACTGTTATTAATCAGCGAAGTGAAGTTATTTGAGATTCATGTAATTATCATCATTTAAAATCATTTTGATTATCGATATTGCATCTTCAGGATTTGTCGCAAAATAAACAAGCTGGGGTGATAGTTTTTCAAAAAAATCAAAGCTTTCTTTCTCATCAGTGAGGAAAATTACTTTCTTATTTGCTTTTAAAGCTAGAGCAATTTCTGAAACTGTACCTAGACCAATTCCACAAGCAATGACTACATTTGAGGAAAGAACATTAATATTATTGCGGGCACTGCCCATATTGGTAACAATGGGAATGTCAATAAACTTGGAAATATTCTGTAAATTGCGATCGGGAAGAATTCCAATCGTTAAACCTTGAACTGATTTTGCACCGCAAGATGCTGCATCCATCACACCAATATTTCTACCCCCAGTTAGTAGGATCCAATCCTGCTGTGCGATTAACTTTCCTACCTGATAAGCATTTTGGAGATCTATTTCTTTTGCTTTTTCTCCAGGTCCCATGACACCAATAATGATTTTTTTCATAAACAGGAAGGGGGAAGAGGGAACAGAGGGACTATCCCGCACTTTTTCAAAGCGCTAGAGTAATGATGTTTGAACGCAGCAAGCTGTTTATCCGTAGGATGCGTACTAAAACCTTAGGTACGTGTACAAGCAAGATAGGGGATAAAATGCTTAATCGACAAGCTTTTTGACTTTTGACTTATAAATATATTTTGTAGTTGGACTTTAGCGCTAAAGTTTATCGATCGCACTAAACTCACAACTACAATTTTTTATTCAGAAAAATTCTTATTCTGAAGTAGGGTATTCAATTTGATTAATTTCAGTAGCTTCTAATTCTTGAGGTAACTCTTCCAAGTAATTTAGCGAACGAATACGATTCATCTGAGATAAAGCATATCGTGCTGTTTCCCGTACTTGTGAGTTTTCATCCTCCAGAGCGTGAGATAGGATTTGACTAATTTGAGCCATCATATCATACACGCGGGTGATATCACGAATGGCATTTTGGCGCACTTGGGGACTTTCATCTTGCAATGAAATCGCCAAAGCTTGGTTCATTGGTTTAAGAGTACGACTACCAATTTCTGATAACGAACCCAAAATCAAACTTCTTTCTTGGGAATCAGCATCAACCATTAACTCAGTAAGTGGTTGAATTGCTCTAGAGTCACCTTCTTGTCCTAAATCCCAAACAGCTTTACGTCTTTGCTGTGGGTCGGGACTGTATAAATCTTTAATTAGCTTATCAACTAGATTGAATTTAGCTAGATGGGGACCTTGTTCGGAGGATAACCAGGTTTTTGATGGTACTTCTGTCGCTTCTTGTCCGTTAATAAGAGTTTCATCTGCTGGAGAATATGCTTTGACTGGAGGTACAATCTCTTTAACGGTCTCAGGAATTGTATTCAATTCATACAGTGGGAGTTGAATCCCATTTTGCTGAATTATATTTGGTTGAATTCCATTTGGTTGAATTCCATTTGGTTGAATTCCATTTGGTTGAATTATATTTTGTTGAATCCCGTTTGGTTGAATTACATTTGGTTGAATTATATTTGGTTGAATTCCATTTGGTTGAATTCCATTTGTATTGGGTGTAGTAAGGTTTTTTGAGTGTGAAGGATAAAAGTAACTAACTTCTTCTTCATCTCTTCGGGAAAATAACTTGATGATATAAAGAATTGCTCCCGTACTTCCCAAAACTCCAATACCAATTAAAGACCACCCGAATATACCTTGCTCTTCTGCGGTTATGTGACTCGATTGAGCGCTCGAATCAATGGAAGACTGGAGTCTTTTTTCTTGAAGTGCTTTTTCTAAAGCATGTTTAGTTGAAGTACCAAAAACACCATCAGCAGATAAATCTCTGGCTGACTGAAATTTAAAAACAGCACTTTTTGTAGTTCCACCATATTTTCCATCAATAGAACCCTCATAATATCCGAGTTCTTGGAGTTGAGTTTGGAGAATTTTAACTTGTGCTCCTCTACTTCCTGGTCTGAGAGGTAAAACTCCATTGGAAATCTTATCAGAATTTGCTTGAGAAATTTTTACACTCTCAGGTGCGGATTTAAAAGGGGCTATGCTTGCACTACTGGGTTTATACTCCAGGCAAGTAAGGCAAGTGGTGATTAAAATTAGATAATGGCATAGCCTCATATTACAATTGTTCTTAAGAATATCCGGCTTAATCCGGTTAGTGAAATTAAAATTAGGTTCAATAAACTTAACATTTTTTACCCTGATAAATTTTAATCAAAGGGTACAGCTATTCATTATAAAGACGTCATCAGCCAACGTCTCTAACTGAGATGTAATACGTAAAATATATATCCTATGTTTTTAATTTAAGGCAAAATTTCCGAGTCCGATTTTCTCACATTTACGGTTAAATGGTGAAGTTTTTTCGCCGATACTTTTTGAAAGGGCTGTTTTTCTCGGATATTTTTTTCATTTACTTTACATTTGCGTACTTTTCGCTCATTTACTGAGACTCGAGTGTCTTCACTCATCAAATTTTGACGTTGATTAATTAAGTAGACACTGAGTAGAGTTAAGCACACCCCTGCCCATTGCAAAGGACTAAGAACTTCACTTAAGAGTAAACTACCAAAAATTAAAGCAAATACAGGAGTCAGAAAGGTTAGAGAACTAAGACTAGTGAGACTTCCACTAGAAGCAAAGTAGAAAAATAATCCATAGGCGATAGCACTACCAAATACAGTTGCGTATGCCAAAGCAATACTATCTGATGGTAGCAAATTAATCCATTGTTCTGATTCTGTGACAGCGGAGATGCACCACAATGGTAACCCACCTAAAATCATATGCCATCCAGTGGCACTTACGGGATCGGCATAACGGATGACGAAGCGAATCATTACCGTTCCTACCGCCATTGATAATGCAGCTAATAGCATCAACCATTCACCGCTTTCGAAGAGCGAGCGGGAAATCAACAAGATTTCAGAACTTGGAGTTTGAGAAATATTGGTAGTTTGGGAGAAAATATTTAGTTGAGAGATCTGAGAAAAAATACTTAAAATCCATTCGTCAGGTAGACCAATTAAAGCGATTCCGGTCACCCCTAACATCAGTCCGAGCCATCCCCACAAACCAATCTGCTCTTGGAATAACCAACAGGACATTAATGCTACCGCTAAGGGTTGGGAGTCAATCATTACCGAACCCAAACCAGCGCCAGTTTTAACCAAACCTTCCGCCAAAAATCCTTGAAATAATGCTCCATCTACCAGAGCAAATAAAATAATCCACAACCATGCTTTCCAACTTTTGGGTTGGGGTCTACCCATGATTGCTGCGACGATCAAAATTAGCACGCCAGCAGGGAGTATTCGCAATCCAGCAAGAAATAACGGCGTTGTGTGGGGAATTACTCCTTTCATCGCTACCATCGCCGTACCCCATAGGAAAAACGGAGAAATTAGAAGCAGTGGAGCAAAGGGGAGTCGGGATACACGCTCGTTAAATTGCATGAGATTGCTGATACCGTTTGGTAACAAACGAAGAAACTGAACCTAACTAATTTTAACTAATTATGTTGTTTTGTGAAGGAATAAATACTCAGGAGTCAGGAGTTAGAAGTCAGGAGTTAGAAGTCAGGAGTCAGAAGTCAGGAGTTAGAAGTCAGGAGTTAGAAGTCAGGAATCAGGAGTCAGGAGTCAGAAGTCAGGAGTCAGGAGTCAGAAATTACTCATTACTCATTACTCATTACTCATTACTCATTACTCATTACTAATTACTCATTACTAATTACTCATTACTAATTACTCACTATCAATTTCCTCTTCAACCATATTTACTAATTTTTCTGCTGCTCCTGCTTCTCCGCGAATGCTTTGCAGTTGCGATCGCATTTGTGCTAGTTTTTCTGGATTTTCTAAGTAGTCTAAGACCATTTCCCCAATTTCTTCGGGTTGAAGTTTGCCTACTAATTCTGGTACAACTTCCTTACCTGCCCAAATGTTAGGCCATGCTAATAAGCCTTTTTTACGCAGGAAAAACCAATTGATTGTTTTGGCAATACTAGAACCAACAAATGGTAAATTTGCCAATATTCCCGGTACTCCATCCCAAGAACGCATTGCGTCAAGTTCCTGTGTGGGTAATAATACAATCATAGGTATTGCTAAAGAACCTATTTCAGCAGTATTTGCACCTACAGTAGTTAAGCAAATTTGGCATTGAGATAAGATTTCGTAGGCTGGATGCTGAGTCCAAAGTTCTATGGTGATGCCGTTTGCTGTTTTAAGTTTGGGTTTTTCTGAGTTAATTTCTGAGTTGGATTGTGAATTAATTTCTGAGCTATTTTCTGAACTAGTTTCTACGATAATTTTTGGTTCGTGATTAAGTATTTTTGCTGAAACATCCCCAAAAATTTTTGTGAAGGGATTTTTTTCGGTATTTGCAAAACTTTCTAGGGTTTCTAAATCTAATGTCGGCGCGACGGGAAGTATAAATTCCGTTTGCGGACGCTTTTTGTGAATATATTCGGCGATCGCTAAACTTAACGGTACCCCCTGGGTTAATTTTGCCGCCTTTGAACCGGGAAGAAAAGCAATTATTTCTTTGGCTTTTACTTTTTGATTGGCAAATTTATCTTTTTCATGGGAAAATGACAAATCACTATTTGCTTCTTGCATTAGGTCGCCAACCACTGTGAATTTATCGGCATATTTGGGATCTACTTTGGCTGAAACTTCTGCTTTCATGACACCAAAGCGATCGATTAAATTATGCCAGCGCGCCTCCCATTCAGCATAAACTATCGTCCGATAACCCAGTCTTTTCCCAATAATTGCAGCAAAAAACTGATCCCCACCCAGGAAAATAACTATTCCTTTTTTGCGCCATTGCCAATTTTGCTCTGTTTTTCCCCAAACCAGAAATCGAAGGAAATGCTTTGCATCCTGAGTTCTATCGACTTCCGGATAGGAATTCGCGATCGCAGCTTCTTTTCCACTTGCATTGGGACAAGGAGACAAAATTACGGAAATTCTTAGTTTGCTTGGATCTTTCCCTAGCTTTCGTCTTAATTCCCTAACTACTGGTCGCACCCAAGTGGTTATTTCCCCTGGTCCATTGGAAAGAATTAGAACATCTAGATTTTCCATTATTTTTTGAGTTTAATATTTTGAGACTGATATTTTGAGATTGATATTTTGAATTTAATATTTTGAATTCAATAGATTTTCCCGGAATTCCACATAAAATCAGCCTTATTCGTGTTTACAAAAATACATATTTTGTGAGTAAATGCTAATGCAGTATGCAAATAATTATTAATTTATGTTTCGGAATTTATATCGTTTTGTGTCAGATAATCTACAAAAGCAGAATTTGGGAGTTATTTTCTGATAAAAAGACTGATATTGCCGAGCATAGAGAACACGCATCAAAAGGAGCCTCGTTAGCATGTTCACCCACGTCAAGTCCACCATCAGACATATCGCGCCAGAAAATCTCGGGGAGCGACATTTAATTAAGGTGGTCTATGTCGTGCTAGAGTCCCAGTATCAGAGCGCACTCTCCCAAGCGGTAAGAGTAATTAACGCCAATAACCCTAACTTAGCGATCGAAGTTAGTGGTTATTTGATCGAGGAACTCCGAGACCAAGAGAACTATGAGGAGTTCAAGCGCGATATAGAAACTGCCAACGTTTTCATCGCCTCGCTGATTTTTATCGAAGATTTAGCCCAAAAGTTAGCGGAAGCGGTCAAGCCACACCGCGACAATTTAGATGTTGCAGTGGTTTTCCCTTCCATGCCAGAAGTTATGCGCCTGAATAAAATGGGTAGCTTTTCTTTGGCACAATTGGGACAATCCAAGAGTGCAATAGCACAATTCATGCGTAAGCGCAAGGAAAAGTCTGGTGCTTCTTTCCAAGATGGAATGCTCAAGTTACTGCGGACGTTACCGCAAGTTTTGAAGTTCCTTCCGATGGATAAAGCCCAGGATGCTAGGAATTTTATGCTTAGTTTTCAGTATTGGTTGGGTGGTTCCCCAGAAAATCTGGAAAACTTCTTGCTGATGCTGGCTGATAAATATGTATTAAAAGACGTAGAGACGCGAAATTTCGCGTCTCTACAATATGAGCAACCTGTTGTTTATCCCGATATGGGGATTTGGCATCCTTTAGCCACCACAATGTATGAGGATGTTAAGGAATACCTCAATTGGTACAGCAGCCGCAAAGATATTTCTCAAAATTTAAAAGATCCTTTAGCACCTTGTGTAGGTTTGGTATTACAGCGTACCCATTTGGTTACCGGTGATGATGCCCATTATGTGGCAATTGTCCAGGAATTGGAATCCATGGGAGCGCGAGTTGTGCCGGTTTTTGCTGGCGGTTTGGACTTTTCCAAGCCTGTGGATGCTTACTTCTACGATTCGGCGACCAATAGCTCATTGGTTGATGCTGTAGTATCCCTGACAGGTTTTGCTCTGGTAGGTGGACCTGCAAGACAAGATCATCCCAAAGCAATTGAATCTCTCAAGCGCTTAAATCGCCCTTACATGGTAGCCTTACCTTTGGTTTTCCAAACCACTGAGGAGTGGATGGATAGCGATTTAGGTTTGCATCCCATTCAGGTGGCGTTGCAAATTGCCATTCCGGAGTTGGATGGGGCGATTGAACCGATTATTTTGTCTGGTAGGGATGGTACCACCGGTAAAGCGATCGCGCTGCAGGATCGGGTGGAAGCTGTAGCGCAACGGGCGTTAAAATGGGCAAGTTTGCGTCGTAAGCCCAAACTAGATAAGAAGGTAGCAATTACTGTATTTAGTTTCCCACCGGATAAAGGTAATGTGGGAACGGCTGCGTATCTGGACGTATTTGGTTCCATTTACGAGGTAATGAAAGCCCTGAAGAATAATGGCTACGATTTACCGGAATTACCTGGTAGCGCCCAAGAATTGATGGAAGAGGTAATTCATGACGCCCAAGCCCAGTATGCTAGTCCCGAGCTAAATATTGCTTACCGGATGTCGGTTCCGGAATACGAAGAATTGACACCATACTCCCAGCGTTTGGAAGAAAACTGGGGTCCACCACCAGGACATCTCAACAGCGACGGACAAAATCTGTTGGTTTACGGTAAGTCATTCGGTAATGTGTTTATTGGCGTACAGCCGACTTTCGGTTACGAAGGCGACCCGATGCGGTTGTTGTTCTCTCGCTCTGCAAGTCCCCACCACGGTTTTGCTGCTTTCTATACTTACCTAGAAAGAATTTGGGGTGCTGATGCGGTACTGCACTTTGGAACCCACGGTTCCTTGGAATTTATGCCCGGTAAGCAAATGGGTATGTCCAATGAGTGTTACCCAGATAACTTAATTGGTAGCATTCCCAATCTGTATTATTACGCAGCTAATAATCCTAGTGAAGCCACCATTGCTAAGCGTCGCAGCTACGCCGAGACAATTTCCTATTTGACTCCTCCGGCGGAAAATGCAGGTTTATACAAGGGTTTAAAAGAACTCAGTGAGTTAATAGCTTCCTACCAAACCCTGAAAGATTCCGGTCGCGGTATTCCCATTGTTAATACCATCATGGATAAATGCCGGATGGTAAACCTAGATAAGGATATTGACATTCCGGAAACCGACGCTAAAGATATGAGTTCCGAAGAACGGGATAATATCGTCGGAATTGTGTACCGCAAGTTAATGGAAATTGAATCGCGACTCCTACCTTGTGGATTGCATGTTGTCGGAAAACCTCCTAGTGCTGAAGAAGCGATCGCAACTCTGGTAAATATCGCTGGTTTAGACCGTCCCGAAGAAGAAATCAAGAGTTTGCAAAGAATTATCGCCGAAAGTATCGATCGCGATATCGAAGAAATTTACCGCAACAGTGATAAAGGCGTTTTAGATGACGTCCAATTGTTGCAGGATATTACCATGATTACTCGGGAAACCGTCGGTGCGTTGGTCAGAGCGCAAACTGACGCAGAAGGTAGGGTTTCCTTGGTTTCCAAGTTGAATTTCTTTAATATGGGTAAGAAGGAACCTTGGATCGAAGTTTTGCATGACGCGGGTTACACCAAGGTAGATAAGGAAGCAATTAAACCCCTATTTGAATATTTGGAATTCTGTTTGCAACAGGTTTGCGCTGATAACGAATTAGGAGCATTACTCAAAGGTTTGGAAGGTGAATATATTCTTCCCGGACCCGGTGGTGACCCAATCCGCAACCCTGATGTATTACCGACAGGTAAAAATATTCACGCCCTCGACCCCCAAGCAATTCCTACCCAAGCAGCAGTTCAATCAGCAAAAGTCGTTGTGGAACGCTTGCTAGCTCGACAAATGCAGGAAAACGGTGGTAGATATCCCGAAACCATTGCTACTGTGCTTTGGGGAACCGACAATATTAAAACCTACGGGGAATCACTCGCCCAAATTATGTGGATGGTTGGGGTGCGTCCCGTTCCTGATGCTTTGGGAAGGGTGAACAGATTGGAGTTAATTCCTTTAGAGGAGTTAGGACGTCCCAGAATTGACGTAGTAATTAACTGTTCTGGAGTATTCCGCGACCTGTTCATTAACCAAATGAACCTGCTCGATCAAGCCGTGAAAATGGCTGCGGAAGCAGAAGAACCCTTGGAAATGAACTTTGTCCGCAAACATGCAATGGAACAAGCGGAAGAGTTGGGAATTAATATACGTCAAGCAGCTACACGCGTTTTTTCCAATGCATCCGGTTCCTACTCATCTAATATCAACTTAGCGGTAGAAAACAGCAGTTGGGAAAGCGAACAAGAGTTACAGGAAATGTACCTCAAACGTAAATCCTTTGCTTTCAGTGCTGATAATCCTGGAATGATGGAAAACTCCCGGAAAATCTTTGAAACTACTTTGAAGACAGCGGAAGTTACTTTCCAAAATCTGGACTCCAGCGAAATTAGCTTAACTGACGTTTCCCACTACTACGATTCTGACCCCACCAAGGTAGTCGCTAGTTTGCGGGAAGACGGTAAAATGCCAGCGTCTTACATGGCAGATACCACCACAGCAAATGCTCAGGTGCGTACCCTATCGGAAACCGTGCGTTTGGATTCTCGGACTAAATTATTGAATCCCAAATGGTATGAAGGAATGCTTTCCCACGGTTATGAAGGGGTGCGGGAATTATCGAAACGTTTAGTTAATACCGTTGGTTGGAGTGCTACTTCGGGTTCCGTTGATAACTGGATCTACGAAGATGCGAACGACACCTTCATGAAAGATCGGGAAATGCAGGAAAGGTTGCTCAACCTGAATCCTAATTCTTTCCGCAAGATGGTTACAACTTTGTTGGAAGCTAATGGTCGGGGTTACTGGGAAACCAGTGATGAGAATTTGGAGTTACTGCAACAGTTGTATCAGGAAGCTGAGGATCGGATTGAAGGGATTGAGTAATTTCTGATAAACCTCGCTTTGTAGCAATAACCAATGTAGAGACGCGCCATGGCGCGTCTCTACAATTTTATGGTAATATCAATATCCTTCAAAATTGATTTTACAGACCACTGTTTATTGAACGAAAATTTATCACAAAAATTCTGAAAAGCTAAAGGGCAAAATTGCACCAAAACTTAAAAAAGTAAAATCAAATCAGTTAAAACTTATATATACGTCCAACAATTGTTTCAAGAATTGAGAAATCAACCCGGCATCGATCTGTTTCACCTGAACGTAACATTAACATTAATGGAAAATGACCGCGAGGTTTTGTTCGCCGTAAGTCATAAAGATCGACGTAATAAAGCCATTCTCCTTTTCGACGCCAACCAACTTCATCGCCAAATTTTTCTTTTACCTCGGTAGGAGTATAATAAGTATCTGAAGCACCACCTAGTTTTATCCAAATATCCTTTTGAACGCTAAAACCGAAGCGTCCACCACTATGCTTCAGCCAAAGCTTGTTTATAGTATTAAAGTTTTTTCTCGGAATAACTGTAATATGTTCTGAACGTACATACTTTAGATAAAGACTTCTGTAAACAGAATCTTCCGGCAATTTATCCTCGGATATAGTAAAAATCAGCTTTGCTGTTTCAAAATCAGCCTCTTCCCATTTTTTTGCTCTAAGTAAATCATCCAGTTTCTGGAAAGTTCCTTGAGTAACTTCAGTAAAATGACTCGAAGAAGTTTGACGATAAGTTGTAGCAGTTTTTACTACTTCTCTCGCAACTTCAGTTTCATTATTTGTTCTAGTTTTTGAACGACTGAAAGACTTTTTCCACTTGAAGAGCTTTTTTCTCAACTTAGGCCTTTGACGAGCTTGCTCCCCCAAGTCATTAGCAACTTTTATCTCTGCATCTTCTTCACTGTATCCTTGATTTTTCAGTTGAGTGATTAATTCGCGAATTTCAGCAGCAACTTCAGAAAAATCCTGATTTATATTGATGTAATTTCCTTGTACTTCTACGTAGTCGCCACCAATGGATTCGTTATAATTACCCTCTGTATAAATATTAGGAGAATTTATTGAATTACTTTCTTCTGTTAAATCTATATCATTTAAACTAGAATTTAATTCTCTTTGATTTCGCCTAAATTTCAAAAAATACAAGCAGCAACCTGTGACAAATAGTAGAATACCTAAAAAAATTAAAATTCTTACAATCAAATCAGAGTTTGCTACAACAATTTTAGAAATTTCTTGAAAAGCTTTGATAGCTCCCAATGAACTTAAACAAAAGCATATTATCTTCCATTCAATTGGAAGCCGCTTAATCAGAGAAAAAAATCCTCCAAGAATTCGTATAATTTGATTTCTCATCGTTCAACATCCGACCGATGCTTTATGGAAGAGGAATACCTGACAACTTCAAAGCTAATTTAATTGCTTCTACCGCAGCTTGTCCGATCAAACCATTTGCGGCAGCATTATTTATATATTTTCCTAATTTGACCAATTTTCCTTTAGTTTTGAGATCATTTCTAGCTTTATTTGCCCAATCATTTGCTACTTTCTGTTGAGCATCTGTTTCACTATATCCCTGAGATTGTAGTTGAATTAATAATTCTTGTATTTGAGCAGCGGCTTGAGATAAGTCTTGAGTAGTGTCTATATAATTACCATGTACTTCTGTATAGTTTCCTTGTATAGACTGGTTAAAATTACCACCAAGATGACTAATATTGTATACATTACGATTTTCCTCGCTCATGTAAAAACTCTCCTGCATGATTGGAAATAGAATTTACTTTCTTTTTATTGAGCTTTTAATACGAATATACAAAGTATTCAATTTTGCTACTATATAGTAGCTTAAAATCAGGTTAATGTGACTAAGTTTACAACTAATTAAGAACTAATTAAGAAGCATTGCAAAATGTAGAATTCGTTAACTTTATCAAAGGATTTTTGATCGAACCAAAAATTAAAGTATGATGAACTATAAAGGCTACACAGCAAGTACTGAAGTAAATGTAGAAGCAGGAATTCTTTTTGGACGAGTATTAGATATTAATGATGTGGTGACATTTAAAGGAAAAACTGTCTCCGCTTGTTAACAACCTTAAAGTTAGATCCGGCGCGGATGCAATTAATTTCTGGGTTTGTAGATGTCTATTTGGATCTTAATCCAGCAGAGAAAGAAATCTTTAAAGCTACAGTCGATAAAATAGGATTAAGCAAGGAGGAAGCGTATATGGAAATTACAACTAGTTGGGGACGAGAAGCTGCTCAGAAAACACGAGAAGAGATCGCACTGAATATGCTGAAAATGGGGATGACTGTAAATGATATTATAAAAGCTACAGGTTTAAGCACAGAAGAAGTGGAGCGATTAAAAGCAAGTTTGCAAGAGGAAAATTAATATTTCAACTCTGTTTGTAAAAAATAGAATTATTTAGATTACTCGATGGTGCGTTACGGCGCTTTTGTAAAGGTGACCTAAAACAAATATATACCTGTGCGCCTAATGCACCCTACCCTAGAAATCCTCATCAAAAAACTTTTTCTACTTTTCCGAAATCTCCCACACCTGTTTGGTAGTAGTTATCAGATGGTCAAGGATAAATAACTCTATCAATACGTTTATAAAAAATCAGGGGAATATTACCCCATCCAAACCCAGCCATATGGTTGGGTTTTTGGTTATGGATTAGGGTTTAATTTACGATCGTTAATATTAAAATCTATTCCTACTTACTTTTTTTAGCATTAGGTAAATTTACGCCACATAATTTTATCTTAGTAATATCGTTATTTTCTATTCTTACACCTATTAAATCAACTACACTCAAATCAGTTTTATTTTAGTTGTTTATATTTTTCATTTTATATAAATATTTTCAATGATACAAATGCTTTGCATAAGATAAATTATCTAGACGCAAGCATTTATAGAACTGATTAGTTGTAGAATTAATGTCTAATTAAATATTCTCGATTAAATATTTTCAATTCAACAATATTGGTACTAAATAACTATCATATTGAATCTAATTAATGCTATTCAACTCTCTTGAATTCATATTTTTATTTCTACCGATCGCTCTATTTATATTTTTCCAGCTTGGTAAAATAGGTAACTATCGATTAGCAATAGCCTTTCTTGCGATCGCTTCCTTGTTTTTTTATGGTTGGTGGAATCCGCCTTACTTAATACTAATAATATTTTCTCTCATCTTTAACTATGTTATCGGTTCGGTTTTAAGTCAAGAGTTTAAAAAACCTATTAGTAATAAGTTAATTCTAACTGTAGGTGTGATAGTCAATCTTGCTCTGATTGGTTATTTTAAGTATGCTAGCTTCTTTTTATCTAACGTTAGTAATTTACTAGGGACAAATTTCAATTTCAAAAATATTATTCTACCCCTAGCAATATCATTTTTTACTTTTCAGCAAATCGCTTATTTAGTAGATGCTTATAAAGGGGAAACAAAAGCATATAACTTTCTTGATTATTGCCTTTTTGTAACCTTTTTCCCACAATTAATTGCTGGGCCAATTGTACATCACAAAGAGGTCATGCCCCAATTTGCGGATAAATCTACTTATCGCTTTAACCCGGAAAATATGGCGGTGGGAATCACGATTTTCAGTTTGGGACTATTTAAAAAGGTCATATTTGCAGATAATGTTGCTATTTATGCTACTCCAGTATTTGATGCTGCATTACAAGGAACATCGCCTACTTTAATTGAAGCTTGGATTGCAGCTTTAGCCTATACACTGCAACTTTATTTTGATTTTTCTGGCTATTCAGATATGGCTATTGGTATTGCGAGGATGTTTGGTATTAAGCTACCAATTAATTTCAATTCTCCTTATAAAGCCATCAGTATAAGCGATTTTTGGCGGAGATGGCATATTACTCTTTCTAACTTTTTACGAGACTATCTTTATATTCCTCTAGGTGGTAGTCGTCAAGGAGAATTTCGCCGCAACTTTAATTTACTAATTACCATGCTATTGGGTGGACTTTGGCATGGTGCTGGTTGGACTTTTATTTTGTGGGGTGGGTTGCATGGGGTCTATTTAATTATTAACCATCAATGGCGCTCCTTACGTAAATTTTTGGGATACGACCTCAAAAATACAAATTTTTTAGATCGGGGTTTTGGTTGGTTATTAACATTTTTTGCAGTTGTAGTTAGTTGGGTTCTATTTCGTGCTGAAAGTGTAGATTCTGCATTTTTAATTTTACAGGGAATGTTTGGTTTAAGTGACTGGTCGATTCCAGAATCATTATCAAGAAAATCAATCTTGTGGATTATATCTTTACTAATATTTGCTTGGTTTATTCCTAATACTCAACAATGGATGGAACATTATCATCCCGCACTTAATTGCAATCTCACCCAAAATTATTCAACTTCTCATCTGAAGTCATGGAAACGGTTGCAATGGGAACCAAATCAAATTTGGTCAGTGATGGTTGCAGTTATTGCTGTTGTGGCTATTTTGTCACTTTCAAAAGAAAGCGAATTTCTTTACTTTCAATTTTGAGGTAACACACGTGAAATTAAGTCAGTCTTACATCAAAAATTATATGATGACTTTTGCGATCGGATCGCTGTGCGTTGCAAGTTTTAATTTTGTAGTAGATCCTCAAAAAATATTTGCGGTGGTAGATGTTAAAGGCTTTAATCACGAAAAACCATTTATTATGAGTGGAGGTTTACGCAAACTGAAGTCAGTTGAGTTGGAAAAAGGTAACTATGAAAATGTTTTACTAGGAACATCTCGCGTTATGCGTGGATTAAATCCTCAAAATCCTGTTTTTAATTCTCGTCCAGTTTATAACGCAGGATTACCTGGCGCAAATATATATGAAATATTAAAAACTTTTGAATTTGCAAACAATCATGAACATCTCAAAACAGTTGTAGTCGGTCTAGATGTTTTTAGCTTTAATAGCAAAATCAAACCAAAAGCAGACTATTATGAGTCTAAATTTTCTGGATCTTATAACAAATTTAATTTTATTTTCAGCGAGCTATTTTCCATCGAAAAGTTTATTAGGTCGCTGAGCACGATAAATTTTAATTTAAGAAATCAGCATGATGAATATATCATTAATGGCTTTATGCAAAAAGAAGAAGCCCCGGAATATAATCGCCGCAAACTATTTATTGAAAAAATAAAAAGCTACATTACTCTCGAAAAGTTATATCCTGGATTGTATGACAGCCCAGAAAAACTTGAATTGTTAAAAGAAGTTTTTAATCATCGTAAAGATGATACTAAATTATATTTATTTATCTCACCAATTCACGCTTATCAATTGGAAGGGATGAGAAGTATAAATCGTTTCTCAAGGTTTGAGGAATGGAAACGAGATTTAGTCAAAATAATTGCCGAAGATGCGGTAAAAAATCCCAAAAAACAGCCAATTATTTTATGGGATTTTAGTGGATACAATAGTGTTACAACTGAAAAAATTTCACCGACTGGTAGTAAAAAAGAAATGAAATGGTATTGGGAACCATCTCACTACAAGAAAGAACTGGGAGATTTAGTACTTGATGTGATGTTCAATTATCCCAACAAAAGTAAGAATGCTCCTAGTGATTTTGGTGTAGTGATCGATTCTAGTAATATTGAATCGCATTTACAAAAAATTCGTGCAGAACAAGCACGATATCAACAAAATTTCCCTGAAGAAGTTGAGATTATAGAAAGGCTAAAAAGAGAAACTGCTCACTTAAGGGGAAAAAATAATATCAATTAAATTGGTGTTTTAATAGAAAATGAGTGATGATTGCTCAACGGTGCGTTACGGCACAGCTATAATATAACCTTAAAAAGACATTCTCTTGCGCGCCTAACATATCCTAAATTTAATTTGTATCTATTACCAATTACCCATTACCAATTACCCATTACCAATTACCCATTACCAATTACCCAATCAAATTTTCTCTTTCGCTGGTGGAACTAGTCCAGTTTTATTTAATCCTGCATCAATTTCTTTAAGCAGCTGAAAATCTTCTTCCAATAAACAATAACTATTGCTACTAGGTTGTTTTTCCAAAAATGCAAAAGCTTGTCTAAACTGATCTGGTTCTGCTGCAATTGGTGATTCTAAATGACAAGGAATAATCCGGGTAAAATCCCAACTTGCAACTTTATTAGCCCAATCAATAGTTTCTTGGGGAGCGCGGTTAAGAATCAGAGTTTGTAAAATTGGTGCGACAAATAATCTACCATTACCCCGCAAAGCATCAAATGAACGTTTCCAATCGGGTTTCCATCTAAAGGGATATAAGCCGAAATAACCTTTAGAAGAGCGATCGGGGGCTTTGAAAGCATGGCGGAATGCTTCCCCCCATTTGGGTATTTCTAATACGCTTGGTCGAAAATACATGCCAAATAGGGCTATACGCTGCCATCCTTTGCGACGATTTGCTTCAGTATTTTCCAGTACTTCTAATCCGTTATCTCTAGCGTGAAATAGTAAGGGATATGGATCTAATTGGATAATTGCAGGGGGATATTCTGGGATGGAAACTACCGAGTCTGTTACTAATAAGGTGCGCGATCGCTTGTGGAAAAATGCAACTTCTGCAAATCTACCAGATCCAAGTTCTATCGGACCTAGAATCTCATATTCAAATTCATTCCCAAAGGGGGTTTTATTGCTATCTGTTGGGAGTATTTTGGTACGTTTGAGGGGAAAACCCAACCAACTTAAGGGTAAGCTTACCGGAAAACTCCACTGTTTAGGAGCGACAAACACCTGAGCGTTAGGAAAATATCTCGCAAAGGGACCAACAAAAATTTTATGCTCTAGCCCAGAAATAGTTGGTAATATAATATACTTTATGTCGCCATGTTCTGCAACTAGTTCCTTAACTAACCGAATGCATTCAGGGGTAGGTGCAACTGGTGCATATACTAACAAACCGCCTTCTTCTAATTTCACCACAGTCATGCGGATGGGAACCACAACATAGAAAATTCCCTGTAACTGGTCGAAGGTCCAAATCGTGTTTTCTATTACTTCTTTACGAATTGTCCGGCGTTTACCAAAGGGGTAGATTGGTAAAGTAAACCAAAAGCGCCATGAATAGTCGCTTGAATTATTGTTTTGTCCTTGTGTTTTCATTGTGGTTTAAGCCGCTCGGGTAACCCCTTTCAAATTCCCAACTTTTTCTTATATTTCTATATTTTCCTTACTAGCCGGGAGTTTAGCAAATTTTTCGGCAGTTAAATGTTTTTCTAGAACTCTACCTGTATTAGTTTGTAGACTTTTGCAGGATATGAAGTGACAGACTTAACACCCCTGCATGGATCGGTATAGGCTAAGGACATGTGATGTAAATATATAGTTAATAACTCAAGCCTTTGGAAATATTCTATTAGCAATATTCAGTGGTATTAAATAATCCAAACTATTAGCGATTTGTCAAGCTAATTTATTTGTTGTTCGCTACGTTATGCAATATACAATGTGTAATGGATTGCTAATTTACATCTGAAATCAAATACGGGATGCGATCTATGTTCAATAAAATATTTGACACAAACATTGAGAATTATCACGTTTTACTAACACCACAAGAAGTTAAGTCACAATTACCTTTAACAGATTTAGCAAAAGAAACAGTTTTAAAATATCGACAAGAAATCAGGGATATATTAGATCTTAGAGATCGAAGAAAGTTTATAGTAATTGGACCTTGTTCAATTCATAATACAGATTTAGCTTTAGAATATTCACAAAAATTAAAAAATTTATCAGAGAGAGTTAAAGATAAAATTCTATTAGTGATGAGGGTTTATTTTGAAAAACCCAGAACGACCGTAGGCTGGAAAGGTTTAATTAACGATCCAGAAATGGATGATTCTTTTCAGATCGAAAAAGGTATATTACTGGCACGTAAGTTGCTGTTACAAATTGCAGAGTTAGGATTACCTGCAGGGACAGAAGCTTTGGATCCGATTGTTCCGCAATATATCAGTGAATTAATTGCTTGGTCTGCGATTGGTGCTCGTACCGCAGAATCACAAACCCATCGAGAAATGTCAAGCGGACTTTCTATGCCTGTGGGTTTTAAAAATGGTACTGATGGTAATATTCAAGTAGCGTTAAATGCTTTGCATTCAGCTAAGAATCCTCATCACTTTCTTGGTATTAATAAACAAGGGGAAGTGAGTGTAGTTCAAACGAAAGGAAATGATTACGGTCATGTAATTTTGCGGGGTGGAAATGGTAAGCCTAATTATGACCAAACAAGTATTCAATTAGTTGAAGAACAATTAAAGAAAGCCAATATATCCCCTAGACTTGTAATTGATTGCAGTCACGGTAATTCAAAGAAAAACTATACTTTGCAAGCGAGTGTTTTAGAAAATATTGTTCAACAAATAGTTGATGGAAATACATCAATTGTTGGAATGATGATGGAATCTAATTTACATGAAGGAAATCAAAAGATTCCTAGTAATCTTGAAGATTTAAAGTATGGTGTCTCTGTAACCGATGCATGTATTGGTTGGGAAGAAACTGAAAAAATTATTTTGGATTCCTATGAAAAATTGTAAAAAATAAATTACCAGGGTGCACATCAGTGCACCTCGACAGTTTACCAATTATTACCAATTACCCACCACCAATTACCCATTACCCATTACCCATTACCAATGCGCAAGTTCCTAATCGATACAGACACCGCTTCTGATGATGCTGTTGCTTTAATCATGGCGCATCAATGGTCAAATATTGATGTTGTTGCAGTGACGGTTGTTAATGGTAATGTTTCTGTCGAGCAGGGAACTAAAAATGCATTATATACCTTGGAGGTATGCAATGCTTCTACGCCTGTATATGTGGGTTGTGGAAAACCAATGTTACGACAACATGCTTATGCTGATTGGTTTCATGGAAGCGATGGAATGGGAAATATGCATTACCCCGAACCAAATATAAAGCCTCAGTCGGAACATGCAGTAGATAAAATTATTGATACTATTAGAAAATATCCGAACGAAATCACCCTTGTTACTTTAGGACCGCTAACAAATATTGCTGTTGCGTTGCTACGCGCTCCAGAAATTGCACCTTTAGTAAAACGATGTGTAATCATGGGTGGTGCTGCAAACACTGTAGGTAATGTGACACCTGCAGCAGAATATAATATTTGGGTGGATCCAGAAGCAGCTAAAATTGTTTTCCATAGCGGTATGAATATGGAAATGGTGGGATGGGAATTAAGTCGTCATGATGCAGCTTTAAGTGTTTCTGAAATAGAAAAAATAAATCAATTTAGCAATAAAAAAGCAAGTTTAGCAATAGACAGTAATAGAACAGCAATAGAAGCTTCAATAAATATCCAAGGTGCATCCGGTTTAACTTTAGCCGATCCCGTCGCAATGGTAGTTGCTTTGGATCCAGAAATTGTCACCTACCAAGGTAAATATTTTGTAGATGTGGAAACTCAAAGCAAATTGACTCGGGGTGCGACAATTGTAGACGAGTTAGGAGTACTCAAGAAAAATCCAAACATGACTGTTATTTGGTCAATTAATGTATCGCGCTGGAAAGAACATTTATATAATTGTTTGCAGTAAGATTCCTACACCATCAGACTTTCCACGCTCCATTCAATTTCTGAAAAGGACGATCTCCCGGACATATTTTCTTCTTTTTAAATTCCATACACTGGGGTTTGAGAGTTTGGACCATGGATGCGAACTGTTTACTATTCTTAGAATCAAGGGCTAAAGTTGCAATATGTTCGTAAACTATCTTACCGCGATAATCAAGCTTGACTTTCTCCCTTTCCCCAGTTCCAAATCTTTGGAAAATTTTTCGAGCTAATTCACAAGATAGAGAAAAATTTCCCATAAAAACTTTTCCATCATCGGCTTGGTAATTCCAATGAACAATATAATCTGCTTGTCTATCCTCACAAAAATCGTAGGTTAACTCGATCATTTTAGCGAGGTGTACTTCATAGAGTCGCAAGTTTTTCCCAATTTTGGTAATAGTTGTTCGATCGCTAACTCGGAAAGTTGCTTGTCGAGAATTAAAACTTCCTCCTACCCCAACTCTTGCAAATTCAATATAAGCATTTGGTACGGGAATTGCGACAGCTTTGCGCATCCCCAATGGGGTTATCGCTTTCAGAATAAAACCAAAGCTGATTAAAAGAGAAATAGCAACACAGGAGCAATATTTTTTCATAACATCAACCGAATTAGGAAATCATTCGGTAGTATGCACCGGTTAATGGCTCATACCTTAGTTAAACTAAGAATAAGCAAGAAATAATATTTTAAGTTCTAATTTTTAAGTTTTTTAGATTGGAGAATTTAGAGGATGTTTCAAAAGTCATATTATTTACCTAATATATCTTGGATACCCCTAAATTCCCCACTGAATTGAGGGACTTTTGCCCCCTTTTTAAGGGGGCTGGGGGATCTCAATAGTAATTTTTGGCAACCAAATATACTTCTAAAACATTCTCTTAGATTGGAGAATTTAGATCTTAAAATGAATTTGATTAAAACTGAATATTATCTAGGAAAACTTCTCATAATTTTGAAGTTCTTTACTTTTTATTTGATAATACGATAGGCAATTGCCATCCAGTCATCTAATTTTTCACAATCTATTTTTGCAAAACCATTTTCGGAAAAAGTTGTGGTTATAGCTTCTTCATAATCTGCAGTAAAACCAGCTGCAATTAATATTCCCCCATGTTCGCTATTCTGACGCAACGCTTGCTGATAATCTGATGCTAAAGAAATATGAATTCGTGCAAAAATATTAGCAACAATCAGGTCAAAATTATGTTGGGCTTTGATGGCTGTTACCTTATCAATAGTATCCCCACCCATCCAATGTCCTAGGGTACTTCCATGTCCCAAACTTCCTTCCATAACCTTCACTAGTTTTTCTACATCATTACGCTCTACTGTATCCTGAGTTGCTTGTACCGCAACTGGATCGTTATCTACAGCTAAAACATTTGCTCCTAACTTAGCGATCGCTACACTTAAAATCCCCGATCCAGAACCGAGATCGAGGACATTCATTTCAGGTAAAACATGACGTTCCAGTAATTTCATACTGAGAATAGTTGCTGGATGTAAACCACTACCAAAAGCTAGACTCGTTTCCAGTTTAATAACTATCTCATCTGAGGTATCAGGTATATAGTCATTGTCTGGAGAAAGAATCACAAAGGGTTTTCCAATTCGATGTAAATGATTAACTCTTGCTGCTGAATCTGGCTTTTCTTCAACTACAGCAACTTGTAAGTTGCTAGACATCCCAGTACGCTGCAAAGGTGATAGTAAATCATCGATTTTGTCAATGATTGTATTTGCATGGGTATCGTCAGCTAAATACAAACAAATTTTAAAAGCCCATTCGGATCCAGATTCGTTCAATTCACCATTTAGTTCGTTATATTTTGTAATCCGAACATCACCAGTGTATTTAGCTTGGGTCAACAAGGTACAAACCCAGTCAACAGCTTCTTCTGTCGTACTTATGCTTAACTCAATCCATTGCATATTTTTTACACAACATCGATACATTCTGAGAATAGTACCAAGCTGCAAAAAATTCTAGCAATAGAAATTCTAGCCCCAAGAAGGGATTTATCAACAACAAATAAAATTATCGTAGGGTGTGTTAGGCGCGCAAGAGAACCTCTTTTTTTAATTACCTTTATCACCGCGCCGTAACGCACCACTATATAGAGTTAAAATACAAGGGATTACTCTCAATAAATAAGAAGTTTTGAGAACGAAGAAATTTTTTGCAACACAACCATCTTTTTAGTTACCTCGATCGCTGCATCATAACGCATCGCCCTATAAAATCAATATACTCAGCGATCGCAATTATAATGAGAAACTTCTAATAGACATCTTCGGAAAAGAATGTAGAGACGTAGCAGAGCCTTTGGCGTCGGTGTAGCCTCTGCTACGTCTCTACAAGGATTTTGGGTTATACATATTTAATTTCCGGAGAGGTCTAATTAGAAAAACCTTATTTTTTAAGAATACTTTTCATTTTTTGCGCTAAACCCAAATCTCTTGCAACTGTTGCAAGCTGTCTAGATACAGGGAGATTATCAAACCATTTTAAATCTGTATGACAATCACTGCGAGAACTTCGTTGTCCTCCAAAACTTGGAGTTGGAATTAGTCTGACAGTATCTTGATTCTGACGAGCAAAAATATTAAGTACTCCGTCCGGAGACATTGGTCCACCTTCAGGATGTCCTGCTGATCTCTCTAATAATGTCTCAAAGAAGCCAATTAGTTTGTCAAAGACTTTACTATTTACCCCGTAAAAGTGAGTACCGATTAAATCTCCCGTGAATGGTTGATATGTTGCGAATTTACCATCTGTCGGTATTTCTGAATTCTTTGCAGGAAAATAACCAAACTGAACGATATCCCAATTTGTTTTTTGCAGTTGCTCGATCAGACTCTCCTCATATTCACAAAAATTTTCTGAGAATGCTAGATCGTCTTCCATAATTAGAACGTTATCTAACTTTAATTCCCTTGCTTGTTTTAAGATACTCAGATGACTTAAAAATACTCCCCTGTAACCTATAGATTTAAATGGACCCGCACTATCTGGTCTAATTGCAGAAAAAAGCTCTATTTTCCATGGCTCGAAGGACATTCCAAACTTCTGAAGTTCCTTTTCCATCCCTTTACGGCGATCCACTCTTTCGGGCAGATTTATAACATATGTCCGCTCAAAAAAATCTATAAATTTCATTTATTTTTTCATATAACTTTTTTAAGTTATATCAGCTTATGTATCGTTTTATTAAAATGTTTTCATAGGGTTATCAAAAGATTATTGTGGTGTTTTTCTATGCATTTTTTACTACAAAGCAAAAAAGTATAATTACAACATGTAGTAATTACAAATAAATAGAAAATATAAGATACATCTGCATGATATTCAGTTACGCAGATGAAGTATTTTTAAATAATTCCTCTTTTATCACTTTCGATATAAAATAATCTACAACTTTTGTATTTAAAGAGTTTCGCAATAACAAGGTATAAATGAATTTATGTTAGCGTAAACGCCAAAACCATTGCTATATCTGGAGCCCAGAATAAGCACCATATATTTATCTTGTCAGATTGACAGAAGAGGGATAATACCAATTCCATAAATTCAGACTACACTTGTGATATGTACAGTTCACAGCGTTTTTCAGCATGTCGGGTGTAGTAAAAATTTAAGTAACTGGTGTTGCAATTACTTAAAACATAAGGATGTTTCTTTAATACAGGACTTACGCAACGTTAGCGTCTAGCAGAGCGTAACGTAGTTATTACGTGTCCGCAGGACATAGATTTGTCATTGCGACCAGAACACAGTGTAGGGTTAGCAAAGCCTCTCCCAAAGGGAGATAGCAATCCCAGAGTTTTTGCGTTAGCGGATCCGCAGGTAGCGTAGCTATAGCGTATCCGCAGGACATATACGTCGCTGTCGCTTTTCCTATGGAAACGCTACGCTAACGTAATGACGCAATTACGTAGGTTTTGCGTAAGTCCTATAATAGTTTAACTTTTAAAGATAATAATTATTATTAGGTTATCCCTTAAATTAAATTACTTTGAAAGTTTAGGGAAAATTCCATATCATCCCGCAATGACGCAACGCTAAATTCGCATTTGCAGGGTTACCATCGCCACTAGTCGTTAACATTAACCTTCTTCCTTGTAAGACTCAATTTGTTCTTATTCGTTCCCTCAGACAAATTGTTCTGTCCTTTTAGGTGTCGCTATTTCAACTACTGGATTCTCTAGACTAAGTCAGTGCTACAAGCGATCGCACATGGACAACTAACTTTTACTGACACAAGTGGATTTTTGCGAAACACTCTATAAAATCATAAGTACATATACTTGTAAATTCATCTTTATTAAGTAAAATCACTGATGCAATACTTCAGTATTGGCAGCGATAAAGTTAAAAGTTGCCTTTTATACACTATATCTAAATCTTTTAATCGATTATGAGTATTTCTGCTGAATCAAAAAGACTCTGGGCAATTCAAGAAGATGGAGTTTGGACCCGTTGGGCACCAGAATACAGTCGCTGGGATATTTACAGTGAACAACGGAAGAACATTTTTGCTGACCCCACAACTGGTCAAGCTTGTTATTTTGTCAATCCCGACGG
>NZ_JASJDK010000022.1 GCF_030065675.1 Mastigocoleus sp. MO_188.B34
TGCCATTGAGCCTCAAAAGACTTACAAAAATCATCTACATGACAAAACAAAGCATCTAAACTGAACATAGGACAGGCTGCTGATTTGATGTTATTCTCAGCTTACTACCTGTCCTTTTTCTTATCCCGAACTCAGGTTAATTAGGGTAATCAGGAGTCAGTTGTTAAAACCTATGGAAAATTCATAAATAGGTTATTTGGAATAACAGTGATTTTTAGTGCAAAAACCAGGTAATAAATGTAACAAATAAATTATGGTTAAGGTGTCACTTTTTTATTTTTATACTCATATTTTTCTAACTTATGGATTTACTTACTTAGTCAAGTAGAATTAAGTCTTCGTGGTTTACTTGTGGTTAATTGAAAAAAAGATAAGACTGTTCTTGCAGACCTTTGATTTTTAAGTATTACATGAAACTGCACTAACGAAAGCCATGTAATCAATGCGACTACTGTGCCAGTAATTAAACTGAGGTAATTAATATTGTTTTAATCATAAAATAATATTTATCTTAAAAATATTAACTTAGTGTAGTATGTCAGCATTAAGCGACTTTGATATCGAAAAAGAAGTAGGTATTAATATTTATATATATCCATTCTCAAAAGAGAATCTTAGAAGTGCGAGTTATAATCTCACCGCGAGTAAATTAGCATGGAAGTTAGAAGGGAAAGAAACTATATATTATCCTCAGAGCAACCAACTAATCATACCTAAGCTATTCAACTGTTCTTATAGAAACCAACGAATCTATTTGGGTGTCTAAAAAAATATCTGGGACTTATCATTCTAAAGTTAGTTTGGTTTCGAAAGGCTTATCTCACATTGGGACAACATTAGATCCAGAGTATATTGGGCCTTCTTTAATTGCTGTTCATAACCACAGTAATGAGAATATAACTCTGACTCCTGAAGTTGACACCTTCGCAACTTTAGTCTTCCAATATGTGAAAAATAAGGCATCTCATAAACATGGCAATAATCCAGGGCGTCCAGATGTATTGAATAGCTTCAAGCTAAGTGAACTGGAAAAAAAATGGCTGGAGGAAGATTTTAGACAAATTCCTGAAAAATTAAAAGCAAAAATGGAAGCAGATAGTAAAGATTTTCAAGAAATATTGAAAAAGCGTAAAGCCCCAAAAGTCAGGATTAGACCGGGTGTAGTATATATTTTTTTATTAATTATATTTATAATAAGCCTGTTTTCATATGTAATTTTGGATTCAAAAAAGACATCTTTTTCTAATCAGCATTGGTATGACCAATTAAGAAATGTACTTTTAGTAGTTACAACTATCGTACCTAGTATTTTTTTGAATCAGTGGCTTTCTGATAGTTCAAAGAGCCAATAATAACTGAACTTATAGGAGTTCGGTTTGATTTCTGAAAGAGTTTTTGGGTTTTAGGCTTCCAATATAAGCTTTTGAGTCTCAGTATCTTTTCAAAATTCAAATACGATTCCTAATATATGCTGATGATTAAATCGATGTGTAGTCAAAGAAAGGTAGATTTTTAATGAATACAGTCAAAATTAAAGTTTTAAAATTAGTTGAATCCGCTAAATTACCTAGATATGAGCATGAAGATGATTCAGGTTTAGATTTATTTGCACTTGAAGAGCAGGAGGTTTTATCTGGGGAAGCAAAGCTTATAAAAACCGGTATTTCAATAGAACTACCCGAAGGAACGGAAGCACAAATTCGTCCTAGAAGTGGGTTGGCTCTTAAACATTCGATTACGGTACTCAATACTCCAGGGACTGTAGATGCAGGCTACAGAGGAGAAATTAAAGTTATCCTTATCAATCATGGCAAACAGCCCTTTAAGGTACTTAAAAGTATGAAAATTGCTCAGATGGTTATTGCGCCAGTAATTTCAGCAGAAATTGAAGAAGTTAATAGCTTATCAAAAACTATTAGAGGAGAAGGTGGATTTGGCTCTACAGGGTTATAGGAGAAAATCTGAATATTGGATTGGAAAACTAAACTCGCAATGCTCAGTTTATTGAATCTGTACCAGAAGATTTGCTTGAGGAAGTGCAAGCAAAAATAGAACCATTACTTTTTTAAACATATCTTCCCGTGATGCTAGAGATATGTATTAGATGCGACTTCACCACAGAAATACTTTGCGAGTAAGTATCCATAAGAATGATAAACGCCCATAAAATATTCTTTTCATCTCCACAATATATTAACTAAATGCTTATACAAGTATTTATATTTTGTGACTTGATACTTATCTCACTGGACGTTGAATTGACATCAGCTATATAATTCCTTGCCATCGGCTACGTGTTTTTGACTAATAAATATAAGTAAAAGTAGCAAAATAATTATGGCAAGGCTTTGGAAAATTGCTGTTAGCTTATTGAGTATATTATCTATTTCACAATTCAAAGTTACTCCCGTACGAGCAGCAGAAAAGGTAGTGCTACGTTTTGGACCTTTTACAGAATCTATCTCTTTGACTGAACTACAAAGTATTGCGAATCAGGGAGAAGTACCTAAAAATTTTAAAATTTATACCAAAAAGTTGTCATCAGAAGAAGGTCGTTTATTTGTTGAAGCTTTAAAAACCAAAATACCAATAAATGTAGTTGCTGCTAGTAAATTACTGAATACACGCATTGGTACAACAATCCTCAAAGATCTCAATGCAGTTATTCGTCGTAAAGATAAAGCAGGAGTCCAAGCAATTAGAGCTGGTGTAGTTTTAGGAGCTACAGCACCAGAAGGATTTTCCATACTGAACTTTATTGCAGCTTATCCGAGCAAGCGTTTAGAAATTGATTTACTACAAGCTTTTAAGTTTACTCAAAAGCTGAATTTAGCATTTTGGCGCACTCAGGAATTTATGATTGCAATTTCTCCTCAACTCAAAGCTAAAAACCCACGACTTTCTTTTCCCTTTGACCCTTCTCAAAAAGGTAGTACTAAAGTTCAACTTTTAGAGTTAGAATTTACAGACCAAAAGCGAAATCGTAATATCCCAGTTAATATCTATCGAGGGACAAAAGTAGATACTGAAAAACCTTTAATAGTATTTAGTCATGGTTTAGGTTCAGTTCGAACAGAACTAAAATATTTAGCAAAACATTTAGCATCTCATGGTTATGTAGTCGCAGCATTAGAACATCCCGGTAGCAACGAAGCGAACACCTACTCAGCAATTCAAGGTCAAAATCGTATTGTTCAACCCGAGGAATTTTTGGAACGTCCCCGTGATATTAGTTTTGTACTTGATGAGTTAACAAAGCTCAATCAACAATCGCTAAATAAACAAGAAACAAGTAAACCATTCAAGCAAGCTTTAAATCAAAACTCATTCCGAAGTCAATTTCCAACAAACAAAGTAATGGTACTGGGATATTCCTTTGGTGGTGGAACAGCATTAGCGATCGCCGGGGGAGAGTTGCAATTAGAAAAGCTCAAGGAACGCTGTCAAGATAACTTGACTACATTAAGTTTGGGTGAAGGAATTCAGTGTGTAGCTCAAGAACTACCCAAAAATCGCTATCAACTACGCGACGAACGGGTCAAAAGTGTAATTGCTCTCAATCCCATAAGTTCTCTGATGTTTGGTGATACTGGTTTATCAAAAATCAAAGTCCCAACTTTAGTACTAGCTGCTTCTGCAGATAAAACAACTCCTGCTTTAACGGAGCAAATTGCTAGTTTTACTAAAATCCCCACTCCCAAATGGTTGGTTGGAATTTTGGGAGGTACCCATTTGAGTCTGAAAGATCCCAGCACTACAATGGACCAAAATGGAAAACCAAGTACAGCCTTATCTGGTGGAGAAGTAGTCGGGGAACAAGCTAAGGATATTCGCAAATATTTTCAAGCGATCGCTTTAGCTTTTGCTTCGCAACTTACCCCGGAAGCTGAACGTTACAAGATTTTTCTGACTTCCGACTACGCCCATTTTGCTTCAACTAAAGCTTTTCCTTTTCGGTTAATTACAAAAATTCCATCTGATGCCAAAGGAATCATCAAGAATTTTATTGATAAAGAATGACAGCTTAATCCAAAAATTCTAAGAACTGCTATGTAGTTACTATTATTGAATTCATCAATTGTTATACCAAAAAAACTTAAGAGTCAATATATATTGACTAATCGTAATATTTGACTTATTATTATTTACATAAGTTAACAAGAGCATGACTAAATAACAAACGCCCTAAGATTCTTCTCAGGAAACTGTGAGCTATGTATGTCAGTGACGGTTAACAGCAAAAATTTGATTTCGACATCGGTATCTCCCATCGACATTTGGATTCCTCAATGTCCCCCGGCTATTTAGTCGGGGATTTTCATTTGTGGAGTTTCATATTTAGGGTTGAGTGTAAATGTGACTAAAAATAACAATAAGCCCAAAATCAATCAAAGAAGCATATTCTTATTGGTCTTTATTTTCTATATTTATTCAATGCTAAATAAACAATTAAAAGGCGTAAATCTTAATTTATCCACTGATTTTGGGCTAATCTAGAAATTAGGTTGAGTATGTAAACGGAAATAAAACAACTTATTTTGTTATTAAGTGCAAATATTTATATTCCTTGTCGGTAATTCTGCAATCAAGGAAACAAACCCTGCTTAGATACAGTCATACAAATCATCAATGACAAATAAAAAATGTTGTCATCTCCAACTCAGTTAATTAGAATTTCCCAGGGACAACTAAATATCTTAGAACGTTGTCCTCGACAGTTTCAACATACTTATTTAGAACAATTTTTTTCGCCAGCAGATCCAGACACTGAAGCAAGACAAACTTTGGGAAGTCGTTTTCACTTACTGATGCAACAGCGAGAAATCGGTTTACCGATAGACAAATTTGTGAAAGCAGATAGCCAACTAGAAGCTTGGATGAACGCTTTTGCAAAGGATGCACCGGAAATTTTAACCAACACTAATAGTCGATTTTTCCGAGACAGCGAACATTATCGTACCTTGCAAGCTCAAAATTATGTACTTACAGCGATTTACGATTTATTAATTGCAGACGAGCAGCAAGCACAAATTATTGACTGGAAAACCTATCGTAAACCACCTAATAAGCGTAGTTTGGAATCAAACTGGCAAACAAGACTTTACTTGTATATCCTGGCAGAAACCAGCGATTATCTCCCAGAAAATATATCTATGACTTACTGGTTTTTCCAAGGAGAAGGTAAGCTGCGAAGTATCAGGATTGATTACAACACAGTTCGACACCAACAAACTACAAAAAAATTAACTCGATTACTATCGCGCTTGAGCAAATGGCTGGAAAAATATCAGCAAGGTGAAGCATTTCCCCAGGTTTCAGAAGGACAACGTAAAATTTGCGAAAAATGTCAGTACGCTCATCGTTGCGAGCGCGATTCAGTTATTGAAACAGAGGAATTAAAAGCAGTAGATACGACTTTAGCCAATCTCGCCACAATTCAAGAAGTATCTTTGTGAAAGATATTTATTCTTCACTGATTACAAAGTAGATTTTGAGTAAATTTTTCCTAAGTATTGGACATCAATAATCGTAACTTTATATTAGCTGAAGTATTTATTCATTTATAGTTACTAAAAATATAGTCAAATATATTAACTAACTTTTAGCTTTGTAAGATTTAACACCTGATTAGTTCAATATCAAATCACCAAGAAGATAATTTTGATTTTCAGAACATTAATAATAAACCAAGAAAAATCTTACACAACAAAGTTATTTCATCTTTTATTTTTTGAATTGAGTAACCTGATAATGACCGTACTCAAAAAATAAATTGCAAAGCAAAAATGAAATCAAATTAATCCTATATGTCTAATGATATGATTTGAATAGTTGGAAAATCAACTAAGGTGTGAGGGTAATATTAAAATTGAAAAGTGTCTAATTACTCATTCAAGTATCTACTTAGCAATAATAGTAAGATCTGAACCTTATCAAATCAATCGTCTTAGCATGGAATCCCCCAAAATTCTCATTTTTGAGGACGAAAAACTCCTATATATTGGCATTAGGGAAAGTTTACAAAAGCTAGGATATATAGTCCATGGGATTAATGAATCGGGAGAAGAAGCAATTAGAAAAGTAGCAGAGATTAATCCTAACTTAGTATTAATTGACATCTGCTGGCAGGGAAATATCGACGCACTAAAAACAGCAGGAATTATTCAAAAAAATTATCAAACACCAGTTTTATATTTAACAGATTATTCCGAGTATATATTATCAAATGAGAGGAAATTGAAAGAACCTTTTACTTGTATCACCAAGCCTTTTGCAGACAAAGACCTGCATATTGCCGTGGAAATGGCACTTTACAAGCATAATTTTGAACAGAAATTAGAACAAGAGAAGCAATGGTTGACGGCAATTATTAATAGTATAAATTCTGCGATCGTAGTTACAGATATTAATGGCTGCATTCAAATTATGAATCCATTAGCACAAAAGCTAAGTGGTTATAAAATCGAAGAAGTAGCAGGTGAATATATAGGAAAAGTTTTAAATCTAGTCAACGAAGATAACGAAGAAATTATCACAAATTTGGTTGCACAAGTAATATCTGAAGGTGAAGCCATCAACTTACCGAAAAACTGTACTTTGACTGCTAAAGATGGAAAAAAAATATTTGTAGCTGATAGTATTTCACCAATTTATCTTCAGCATATGTCATCAGAGAGTGACTATAAGGGAAATATTACGGGAACAGTTTTAGCTTTTCAAGACATTACTGAGCGCAAAAATATTGAAGCGCAACTTACCCGGAATGCTTTTTATGATTCACTTACAGGATTACCAAATCGAGTATTATTTTCCGACAGGCTCAGTCAAGCATTTGAACGTAGCAAGCGTCACAACGACTACTTCTTTGCGATTTTATTTTTAGATTTAGATGGTTTTAAAGGTATTAACGATGATTTTGGACATGCAATGGGAGATACTTTTCTAATTGCGATTGCTCGTCGTTTAGAATCATGCTTGCGTAGCGGAGATACAGTAGCGCGATTGGGAGGTGACGAGTTTGTAGTACTATTGGAAGAGATAAAAGATATTAGCGATGCAACTAATATTACTCAGCGTATCCAAAAAACCTTAAAAACACCACTTTATTTGAACGGAAGTACAGTAATTGCAACAGCCAGTATTGGGATTGCAATTAGTAGTAATCACTATCAGCAACCAGAAAATTTGTTGCGAGATGCTGATATTGCGATGTATCAGGCAAAAAGACAAGGAAAAGCTAGGTACGCTATATACAATAGCAAGATGAATTTATTCTAACGAAACACATATAATTAAAGATTAAGAAAATTAAGCGTTAAGTAAACTGTTAATTATTGTTAGTTTTAATAAAAATCTAGTACTTTCTCTGGACAGCTTAATCTGCCGAGTATTTAAAATAAAGATGCTAGTGTTCCCTCGTGCGCCTAAAGTGGATAATACTCCCATGATCAAACCCAGAGTTAGACGCAAACTACCACAATGTAATCGTTGTCGGTTCTATACGGGCAATCCTTTTTCTTTTTGTCTCGTTCTTGCGAAAGGTCCAGAGGATAGATTTTGTCCCTACTTTGCACCAGAACCCCTTGATTTTGAGAAAAATTTTAATACTAATTAAATTTTTAAGAATATTCCCAAATCTTTCAAGGTATTAGAGCCATATTTGATTTTGTGGCAGATTGTCTACAGTAGCCAAATGGTATGGGGAAATCTCTTAGATCTTCCAATTAATACACACCAGCGTAACTTGAGGTTACGCTAATGTGCTTAATTACTCTATACCGCCGATGCTACAGCAGCTTCTTCATAAGGAACAAATATTTTCTTTTGTGCGCCACAAATGGGACAATGCCAATCTTCCGGAATATCTTCAAAGGGTGTTCCTGGTGCAATTCCTGAATCTGGATCGCCCTCAACAGGGTTGTATATCATCGAACACTGACGACAAATCCATTTTTGAGTTGCTGGATCTTCACCAGCTTTTTTCTCTACAGGTGACTCACCATTAAGTGTATTAAGTGCTTCCGTGTATTGACGGGCATGATGATTTTCAATGTGTGTTAATAAACCAAAATTATGTGCTGCTTTACGGAATGTTTGAGCGTGCTCTTTCGATTCAGCTTCTTGTGCTTTAAATTCTTCAACAGCTCCAGCATCGCGATCGCTACGAGCCTGTTCGGCAAAACCTGGGTACATAGTTGTATACTCGTAGGTCTCACCTTCAATCGCTAACTCTAGGCAACGAGCTGCAACTTTCTTCTTGTCTTCTTCACTCAAGGAATCCAGATTTTCCACTACTAATTCTGGGTGCATCAAACGAAAGTGAGCAAAAGCGTGTTCCGTTTCTTGATTTGCCGTTTCCTTGAATAGTTTGGAAAGTTCCTTCATCCCTAACTTACGGGTGACTTCGGCAAAAAATAAATACTTCCGATTTGCCATCGACTCACCACCAAAGGCTTCTTCTAAGTTTTTGGCTGTATTGGAATTTGATAAATCCATACTTCTCTCTCTTTAATTTGTCACTATACGTAGTCGTTATGATTATGCTTTAAGCATATCATACATCAACAATTTAATAACCCAACTTGCTGGTTATCAGCAAAACTTTTTTAGATTCTCTTTGCTCTTCCTAAATTCCCCTGAAAGGGGCGTCGCAAGAACTCAACTCCTTTAAATTCCCCTCGCTCTCACTCACTGTCAAGCCTCGCTGTGGCGGGATTCCCTTACGGATAAAACATCCCATAGATTTGTAAACTTCTCATCACATTAATTTCTGAAGGGGGGATAACTAGCTAGCTGCCCTACCTACGTAGTCACTACCTACCGTTCAGATCCGCTGGCGAATAGCCTGCTAAACCACTATCAAATTCCTTGCTAAGGAAAATATGGTCGATTAATAGCAACTTCCGTCAATATGCTAATTCAGATTGTGGAGTCATTGGGACAAGAATCAATCTAAAGGTATATGTCAATATAAGTTTCAATTTTACTGAATCAATATTTCTATCTTTGTAGCTATTTAAAATACGACTTACACAATTCTGCATTCTTTGCTGTTGGGGAAACACGCAAAAGTAAGAGCGGTTTTTCAAGTCTGATGACGCATTTTTCATAGAAGGACTATGTTTCGATCTGGGAAAAAGATCTGAGGTGACAGGGACCAAAAAAACACAAACCTAAGAAGTGGATATGTCGTCAGTTCGATCTGTATTGGATTCAGTTTGAAAATGTGTAGGTTTTGTCAAAAAAAACTTGTAGCAACTACAACATAAACATGACAGGGCTAGAATCATGATAGATATATATCACAATAATTATTATCGAGAAGTTCTACAAAAACGCTACGAGATTTTACAGATATTGGGTAGGAAACCTCAAAGAAAGACACTGCTAGCCTACGATATAAAAATTAAAAAGCTAGTAGTTATTAAGTTATTAACGCTGAATGATGAGTTTATCGACGAGGATTTAAGGTTATTTGAAAGCGAAGTTCAAATTCTAAAAGAACTCAAACATTCAGGAATCCCTCATTATATCGATAGCTTTGAATTTTCTTATAATTGTGGAAACACCTGCGCCCTAGTTCAAAGCTACATACCAGGTAGATCGCTGGCAGAATATTTACAATGGAAGCGAAAATTTACAGAAAAAGAAATTAAAATAATTGCCCAATCATTGCTAGAAATATTAATTTATTTACATAAACGACTACCGCCTATAATTCATCGAGATATAAAACCCAGTAATATTATTTTGGCAGACCGTCCGTACCTAATTGATTTTGGTTGCGCCCAGATCCTGCAAACCAGATACGATGATATGGTGCCCATAGTAGGAACTTGTGGCTATATGTCTCCAGAACAATTAAATGGTGCAGCAACTACAGCTTCTGACCTTTATAGTTTAGGGGCAACATTAATTACATTGTCCACAGGTATTCAACCAACTAAATTACCTCGACAAAAAATGCGAATAGAATTTGAGCACGTCATTAAATTTAGTTCTAGTTTAATCAATTGGTTGCGATGGATGACTGAAACTAATGTAAAAAGGCGATCTCCATCTGCAGAGCTTGCCTTGGAAGCTTTAAAAAAAGGTAAAATCCCTAACAATAAATTATTTATGGTCAATCGTTACAACAAAATGACTAATGTAAATTCGTTTTACGATACGATGTGGGACAACATTTTTTACTAATCATTTAGCGGTTGTTAACACCACGATTAAAACTGTGCCCTTATAGGCTAAAGTTGTGAGTTAAAATTTACAAATTACCAATTACCAATAAACAATTACCAATTACCAATTATGTTTTTTGATTATCAGATTTAAATCTACCTTCTATAAACCCACGCTTATTTAGATGCTTTGTTTTACGTCCGCTAACCCGCTTACGCCACATCCGAAAACTGGATGCCTTCATCTCACGACGCATAATACTAATTACATCTTCTTCTTTTAAACCATACTGGGTTTCAATAGCTTCAAATGGGGTTCTATCTTCCCATGCCATTTCAATTATACGATCGATAGTTTTGGGGCTTAATCCGGGAATTTTTTCCACAATCAAAAAATAATATAAAATTGCGAACTAAAGAATAATCAAGAAGTACTAAAATTGACTCTTCTATTGCTAGGAAAACTTATGGTTGCCAGCAAACATCGGTATAGTTAACTGTCAACCAATAAAAGTCACATATTAATAATTATGCACTAATGATAAAGCACTAGTTATCAAGCACTAGTTATCAAGCACTAGTTATCAAGCACTAGTTATCAAGCACTAGTTATCAAGCACTAATTATCAAGTACTAATTATCAAGTACTAATTATCAAGTACTAATTATTCCCGACCACTGAACTTTTTTCTGTTTGGCTCGGCGATAGGAAAAGAAATGTTCTGGGGTTTGATAGGTACAATACGGCGCGATGGCAATTTGTTCTGGGTTTATTCCCAGTTGCTCCATTTGTACTACATTCACTCGGCGCACATCTAATCGAATTTTACCTGGTTCTGGATCGGGAAGTAAGGGAGAATTTGGTATTTCTTGCACAGCATGAACGATCGCTTGTTCTTGTTCCTGGGATAATATTTTTTGCGTTCCTGAAGCTTGGAATTCTGAAGCTTGGAATTCTAAAGATTGGGGTTCCGAGGATTGGGATGTTATGCTGGCTCCTACTTGCGCCGCAACATTGAGGGAAACTTGATAAACCTCACCTGCGATCGCTGGTCCCATTGCAATCCGTAGGTCGGAAATCTTACTACCTTTTTCTTGTAGACGGGCGATCGCTTGGGGAACAATTTTTTGCGCAGTACCGCGCCATCCAGCATGAGCAGCAGCAACTTGACCTGTCTTTCGATCTGCTATCAGTACAGGGGTACAATCAGCTGATGCTACCCAAAGCGCCTGCTGGGAATTGTCACTAATCAGTCCATCTCCCATTACGAAGGCTCTATTTCCTTCTGCATCAATTTCTTTGCCAGTTTTTAAGCGATGTTCGATTTCTGTTGGCGACAAAACGGTGTTGCCATGCACCTGTTTTAAACGATAGACTGATGTACCTGGCTTCAGTGCCTTTGTCATTTCCGATAGCGGGCGAGACCAAAAATGTTGAGTCAAAAAGCCATGCGCTATCGGCTCAAGCAAACTACAAGTCAAGTAAGGCAGCCCTTCCCAATCGCGCCAGTGCCAAGTGTGCATTTTAACCAAACCTAAAGAAAAATAAAAATAGCCAATTTATGCTAACTCGAACAAGTTATTTTGGGTAAATTGCTGTGGAATTTAATCGGCAAAAGCTAGAATTAGCCCTAGAAGAAAGGCAAAATTATACTAATATATTTTCTTCTATACATATTTTTGATACCGTATCTTCTACTAATACCACCGCCTGGGAATTACTCAAAGCAGGTATAAAACCAGGATTTGCAGTTATCGCTACAACTCAAACCAGTGGGCGTGGACAATGGGGACGTGAATGGGATTCCCCTAAGGGTGGATTGTATCTTTCAGTGGCTTTAAATTCCCATTTAGAAGTTAACCATGGCTATCAATTGACCCTTGCTAGTGCTTGGGGGATTGCCCAAGAATTACGAGATAATGGCATTTCTGTGGGGATTAAGTGGCCTAATGATTTAGTTTTAGATGGATACAAGCTGGGTGGTATCCTAACTGAAACTAAAGTAAAACAAGCATTAATAACTCAAGCAGTTATTGGTGTTGGGATTAACTGGGAAAATTCAACTCCTAAAACTGGAATTAATCTCCAGAGTTGGCAAAAAAATCAAAACAATTTAAATTTTATCAGCTTGGAAAAATTAACTGCGAAAATTATCCAAGGGATAGAATCCGGCATACATTGTCTTGAACGGGAAGGAGTAGATATATTATTGTCTCGCTATGTTCGACTACTAGTGAATATAGGTCAGAAAGTATATGTAAATAATAATCGTGGAACGATTGTTGGTGTAAACCCATCTGGAAGTCTTCATGTTCGCATGGAATCTTCTAATTCTGAATCAGTAACAACACCCTATATTGACCTGAAGCCCGGTACAATCAGTTTGGGCTACCGTAAAACCTCTTAATTATTCTTATTAATTGAATCCTCTAATTCAAAATTTTTAATTCAAGATTTTTAATTTAAGATTTTTAATTTAAGATTGTTAATCCGAAAATTTAAAATTTTGATTAGAGAATAAACCCGGAACATCTGATTAAGTAAACCTTCAGACAATTACAGTGAAAAATATGACGCAGCGCCATAACTCTGCCGATAAAAAATTACATAAACCATCCCAGGAAAGCCAAAATGTCAACCAAGACGTTAATATGAAGCGTTTGGTAACAACAGTACCTGCTCGTGGTTTATGTTGGTTGGGGAGCTTTAGTCTTCTTAGTAGTGGTCTAGTATTTGCACAGACTGAGTCTTCTATTGACAACATAGTACCCACAGTTATATCTTCTCAACCCACATCTCAAAAAACACAATCTCAGCTACAAGTCGGATTATCCCAGCAGCGAGCTTCATTGAGAGAACGGCTCAGAAAAGCAAAAGCTAGTAATGCAAAACCTGTAAGTAAAATTCAACTACAGAAAAAATCGGGTGCATCAGCTTTAGGTGCGCGCCAAGGAAAACCAAAAGTAAAAGTGACGGCTAGTAACAGCGCTAATAATCCCGTCATAATTAAAACTCGAGAATCCAAAAATCAAAAATCTCAGCCTCAAGTTTCTGCTAGTCAGAAAAAACCTAAAGCGACCAACTTAAACCCTTCTGTTGCTCCTAGAACGACTAAAAAAATTACTAACTCCACAGCTAGCCATGCTGTAAGAAATTCTGTCCTCAAAACAAGAGATTACAACAACGCCTATATTGATCCGACAGATTATAACCCTCAAGTAAACTCCAAATACAAAGCACCTAGCTCCGTAGTTCTTAAAGAACGCCGAACTGGTTGTGAAGCAGTACTGTCAAGGAGTAGAAAACTTGCAAGTAATTACTGTCAGCAATTAGTCAAAATAGCTGGAAATTCTAAAAGCAAAAATCCACGCAAACCTGTTCCAAGCTGGATGAAAAAAGGTCAGACCCTAAATTTAGGGAACATTTCATCCATTCGACGTTCTGGAAAAGGTTTGAGAAAAAATAGATCGTCAGCAAGTCGCCGATTTTCTCAAAGATTAGCTAGAGTCAATTTGAATGCTAAACGGGTTAGAAACACTGCAAATAATATTCTCAACCCAAATCGTTTTATTCCCAGCCCTAACAATTTTCTACCAAGTGGTCAGAATACAATTGTAAGTTCCAGTCCCATTGCCCCTTCTGGTGGAGCTTTACCATTACCATTAACTGCATTAAAGCAAGCACCTCGGGCAACAACACTTGCTTATAATATTCCTCTGGCTTCCGTACTTCCAAGAATTGGCTATCGCCCTGCGATTGCCTACAGTGGTCATGGAATGGCATTCCCTTTAAGCATTCCAGCAAGGATTTCTTCCATGTTTGGTTGGCGACAACATCCGATTGCGGGCGTTCAACGCTTTCACTCGGGGATTGACTTAGCTGCAGCAATGGGTACACCAATTATTGCAGTAGAATCCGGTAGAGTAGAAACCGCTGACTGGCTTGGTGGTTATGGTTTAACTGCCATATTGAAGCACAACGATCGCCAAAAAACCCTTTACGGTCACATGTCCGAGATATTGGTTCAACCCGGTCAAGTGGTAGAAAAAGGAACTGTAATTGGAAGAGTTGGTAGCACTGGTAACTCTACTGGTCCTCACTTACACTTCGAGGTTCGCCAACGAACCAGTTCTGGTTGGGTTGCTGTGGATCCTGGTATGGAGTTAAATTCTTCCCTAGCACAGCTAACTCGGAGCTTACAAACAGCCCAAGTATATCAACCAGAAAAATAGTTAATAGTTCTTGTGAAATTTGCTAATGGGTGCAAACACCTAAGTTAAACCTAAACGGCAGAGCGTTTGTCGATTTTGCCCTGCCATTTAGGTCTAATCTGTTTTGGAGAATATTCTCCGTAATCTTCCAGTTAATACGTCTTACAGGAAAAACTTTGATAGTAAGCTTACTACCGCTAACACCAATTACAAACTACCAATTACTAGTCACTAATAAAGTAGTCAGTATGGCGATCTTTTTCTGTTAAAATCAATTAATTGATACGCACTACAAATATCCATGCTCTGCGAGAAATGCTGGTGTTATTTGTTTTTCTCCAGAGTCAGAAGTAGTATGATAATTCGTTTTCCCATTGGTAATAAATTTCTCCACATATTTGCCTAGAATATCCCCTTCCAAATTTACCCAGCTTCCGGGGACCAAATGGCAAAGATTTGTCTCAGCATAGGTAATAGGAATAACTGCGACTTTCAACAGTGCATCATTAGGTTGGTATTGGGCAACTGTTAGACTTATCCCATTTATAGCGATACTACCTTTTGGAACTAGATAACGTGCGATCGGATTGGGAACGCTAAAGGTCATTTCCCACGAAGTTGCCGTTTTCGAAGCTTGGACTAATTGACCAATACCATCTACATGTCCCATGACGAAATGTCCGCCAATCTTGCTACCAACACGCAAAGAAGTTTCTAAATTCACAGAAATTTGTAATGTTTCTTCTTTACCTAGGGTTGTACGTTGTAAGGTTTCTGGTGAAGCTGTAACAACGAAACCGTCCTTTAATATTGTTTCTACACTCAAACAAACTCCATTGACTGCTACACTATCGCCAAAAGCTAAATCTTGCATAATGGGAGCAGAGGCACCATCAATACAATTAACTTGCCAATAATTTCCTTCTAGAGGTCTTATGGTTCCCAATGCTTGGATCAATCCAGTAAACACGGCTAAATTGCAACACTAAGTTTATTTATCTCTTAATTTTGACTGAAATAACTGATATTTATTTTAAGATTTTGCAAACACAGTGTATAATTTCTAACTCTTGCTCCAATAAAGACGTCAACACATTTACTCCCAAATCAAGGCATACTTGGTTAAGGAGATGTTTATTAAAACAGATGGATTTAATTTACTCTGGTATTCGCAACAATTTGGGAGTTTAATAGAAGCAATTATAAAAAATCATCACCTATTAATGACCTATGTTTACAGTTTTACGAAAATTTCCAGACTATACGTATCATTTATTACTTTTCTGTTAATGCTCAAAAGATCTTAGAGGCTTAGCCAATGATTGAAATGAAAGTCGCTGGTATAGCATTGGATGCCATCACTCGTAGTCCTATTGTGCTACTGAAAGATGCATCCGAACGCCGTGCCTTACCAATTTTTATTGGTCAGGAGCAAGCAAGGGCTATTATGGGTCCATTAGAAGACCATAAACCCCCCAGACCTTTAACTCACGATTTAATGGTCGGCATTCTGAAAGCTTTTGACCTCACCTTAGAACGGATAATCATCCACTCTTTGCAAAATGATACTTTTTATGCATCTTTAATTTTGCAACAAGGAGAAACCAAAAAAGAGATTGATGCTCGTCCTAGCGATGCGATCGCAATTGCACTGCGTACCAATTCGCCGATCTGGGTGATGGAAGAAGTGATTGCTGATGCTTCCATACCTGTGGATAGAGACGCTGATGAAGCCGAACAAGAAGCTTTCCGTGAGTTTGTATCTGAACTACGTCCAGAGGATTTGATTAAGCGTTTTGGCAAAAATGAATCTTGAAGATTCTAAAAAGTTATAAGTTTGCTGAGGACAATGACGAGCGGACTAGAAAATGTTCTAGTTGCGATAAGCACGTTTGGACGCACTCCGTGTTAGTACGCGCCTTCCGGCGTTCGCATAGCGCGTCAACAAACGGCTAAGCCGCGTCAACAAACACCGCAGGTGCAGTTCAGTGCATGCGCTGAGCGATCGATGCTTTGCACTAGCCAACAAGGAGAATCTTTAGCTATAGCGCGCTCTGCTACGCGCTATAGAAAACGGTTATTGACCGTGAACGAAAAAAAAATTATGGAATAAGAAAATCATAAGTCACAAAAATTGTGAATCACAAAAATCATGACGTGAGTACTCTTATTAATAACTCCTGGCTGTTTAACTTATAACTTTAAGAGTAAATGCAATACCGACGTTTTGGGAAAACAAATTTAAATTTTTCCGTGTTTTCCTTGGGAACAATGCGCTGTTTAGCTTCACCTACAAATGTACGGCAAACCTTAAAACAAGCAGTAGAATTAGGGATAAATCACATAGAAACTGCCTCAAGTTATGGAAAAAGTGAGGAGTATCTTGGTGAAATTATTAACTCAGAGCTTCCCGTATCCCGCTCCCAAATCTATATCACAACAAAAATACCACCGACCGCAGACGCTGATAAAATGCGTTGGTGGATTGATGAATCTTTCAAACGCCTCAAGTTAGATTATATAGATTGCCTTGGGATTCATGGGTTAAATACCTGGGAACATTTTGATTGTATCAAGCAGAAAAATGGTTGCATGCAAGCTGTGGAAGAAGCCATAGCTGATGGTCGTGTAAAACATATTGGTTTTTCCAGCCATGGCTCCCTAGAAGTAATTATTGCGGCAATAAATACAGGTTTATTTGAATTTGTAAATTTGCATTATTATTACTTCTTCCAAAGGAATTATCCAGCGATCAAGCTAGCTTTACTTAAGGATATGGGGATATTTATTATTTCTCCTGCGGACAAAGGAGGACGCCTTTATACACCACCTCCAGCATTAACAAGTCTTTGCAAGCCTTTTTCACCTTTAGAATTAAATTATAGATTTTTACTTAGCGATCCTCGAATTAGTACTTTGAGCGTGGGACCAGCAAATCCTAAAGAGTTGGAAGAACCATTAAAATTTGCCGATCGCACAGAAAAGTTAACTATAGAAGAAATCACTATATTTAAGAGTTTAGAAAATCACATAAATTCAGTATTAGGTACTGATAAATGTAGTCAGTGTTATGACTGTTTACCCTGTCCGAAAAATATTAATATTCCCGAAGTGTTACGACTTCGTAATTTGGCAATAGCTTATGATATGACTGAATATGGAAAATATCGCTATCGCATGTTTGAAAATGCGGGTCATTGGTTTCCGGGAATGAAAGCAAATCGTTGCACTGAATGTGGAGATTGTTTACCCCGGTGTCCAGAAGAATTAGATATTCCGAAATTATTGCAAGATACTCATAATCGTTTAAAAGGAAAAGAAGGTAGAAGATTGTGGGGGTAAGAAGTCAAAAGTCATTAGCACCGCGTGCCCGTAAGGACATAAGTCAAAAGTCAAAAGTTAGAATTTCTCATTATGACCCTAGTCCCCAGTCGCCAATCTCCAATCCCTAATCCCTAATCCCTAATCCCTCAACTAACTTTAAAGGTTTCTACAATTTCCTGTAATTCCTGAGAAATTTCTACAGTTTCTTGTAGCGATTTACTTACCTGGCGAGAAGATGTACTAGTACGTTCTGAAACGCCGGCAATTTGTTTCATTAATTCACTGACATTTTGTGATGTTTGTGCTTGAGAAGTTGTAGCACCAGAGATTGACTGTACTAAAGAATCAATTTGTTGGGAAACTGTTAGAATCTGAGTCAAACTGTATTTGGCACCTTCAACAATTTTTGTTCCTTCTACAACCTGGGCTGTACCTAATTCCATCGCTTGCGCAAGTTCGCTAGTTTCACGTTGGATATTTTCAACTATTTTTTCAATTTCTTTAGTTGCATTTGCACTTTTAGCAGCAAGTTCGCCTACTTCCTCAGCGACAACAGCAAAACCTTGACCTTCTCCACCAGCACGGGACGCTTCAATTCCAGCATTTATTGCTAATAAATTGGTCTGCATAGAAATTTGATTAATTAGTGCTACCGCACGATTAATTTCCTGGGTAGATTCCCCTAAGCGTTTTACTTTTTTGGCAGTTTCAGCTACCGTTGTACGCAAGCGTAGGATATTTTGTACAGTTAAATCCATTGCCTTGCTACTTTCCGTTGCAGTAGTCTTAGCACTTCCAGCTACCAAAGCTGCTTCTTGAGCGCTGATAGCGATTTGTTGCATTGATTGACTCATGGTGTCAACTGCATCAAGAGTATGGCTGATTTCTGTTGCTTGGGTCAGTGCTTCTTCTGCTAGTTCACGAATAGCATTTTCATTAGAACCAATAGCTGTATTTACTTGACTTGCTGATGTTTTAACTTTAGTCACAATTGAGCGTAGACTTTCAACAATGGAGTTAAAGAAGTCAGCGACGGTTCCAATTTCTCCATCACTAACATCTGCTCGCACGGTTAAATCACCACTTGCTGCACCTTCAATGTTGTCAAGAAGTTCTAATAATTGCATTTGCAAGGCTTCTTTCTCCTTGCGTTCTTCTTCAGAAGTTATCTCAGCATTTTTCATTCCTTGTTCGATCTGTTGGAGTAATTGCGCTTGTTCCAACGCATAACCAACTTGAATCGCTACTTGGGAAAATAAATTAATTTCAATCTCTTCCCATTGACGATAGGTAGAGCATTGGTGAGCTGCTAACCATCCATAAAGTTGTTTATTAACAAATACCGGTGCAAGTAAATGGGATTTGACATCCAGTTTTTGTAGTTGCTGGAGATACTCTGGAGAAAAGTCGCTAGCTTCAATATTTTCGACTACTTGTACGCTACCAACTTTAGCTTCTGCTGTAATTTGAATTTGAGTAAATTGACTTTCCGAAGCTGCTTCCCATTCGTAACTTACAGACTCCGCAATTAATTGAGGAATATTATAATTATCGCAATGATAGAAAATCACTCTATCCAGTTGTAATGCTTCTCTAGTGTTAGACACAGTTGCTTTTAAAATTTGGTCAACATTCAAAGTTTCGCGAATATTCGCAGCGACATTATTTAGTTGAAGTGCTAATTTTGTCTCTTTTTCCTGACGAATCACTTGTCGGGTAATTTTGTCAGCCATTCTATTAAAGTTAACAGCTAATTCTCCTACCTCATCAGTTGCAAATACCTCAGCACGAGAAGTGCGATCGCCATTTGCATAGTTCTTTGCAGTTTGCTGTAGATTTTTAATTGGTGTAACAATTGACCGTCGTAAAATAAGTGCCCAAATAGCAATTAGAGTTAAAGCAAAAAGAACTGTTAATAATTGTATTATCACCGTCCGACCAATTGCTTGGTTCAGAGCATTTTCTGGGGTTCCCCTCACTAAAATCCCCACTGGTGACTCTACTCCAAAACTTTTCTGGGGTCCATTAACTCCTTGGATGATTCGATTGGGAATGGCTGTTGCTGCTATCGTGTAGGTCTGGTTACCTAACTTAATGCGGTCTGTAAAAGTTTCACCTTCAGGATTTTGTGCTGCTTTTATTAATAAAGATTCACCTTTTGAGGATAATTTTAAATTAGTTGCGGCTCGATTGATATTTTCTGATTCACCTTGATTTAAAGAGGAAGCTAAAACAAATTCTCCGGTGGGTAAAATCTGGTAAATTGCACTATAACCCCCCCCCGTTGCTTCTAAAGTCTTCTTAACAATATCGTCTTTGCCATTAACAACATCTCCAGAAATTAGAACGCCAATTATTGCCCTTGTCGCCCTATCTTTTACTGGTGTTGCAGTATATCTAATTAAGGCTTTACCTTGATTAAAAGATTCTTTTAATGCCTTGAGAGAAGGTGGCGCTTCTTTTGTTAACTCAGATAGGCTTACAAGACCAGTAGCTTTAATTTGTTGTCCTGTTTTGATAGCGTCACTAACTAAATTATCTGGGTTAAATTTTTCTCCACTACGTTCGCTATTTGCGTTAAGAACTATTCTTAAATCTCTACCAACTAAAGTTGCATATTCTATTTCTCTGGCTTTAATCTCATTACGAAGAATTTGCTTGACTTGCGTTCTTAAACCGCCAGTGATACCCCTTCCTGATTCATGTATTGATGCTGCATTAATAATTGCTGCATTATCTGACTGTCCCCTAAATCCAAAGCCCATTTGGTTAATTTTAATATTGTAATTAGTATCGGTGACAGTAATTTCTGACTTTGCTTGCTCGGAAAGTTGATTCCTTAAACTACTACTAATGATTGAAGTTCCAACAACACCAATACCAATAACTGAAACTAATTCTGAAGCAACTAATGCAACCAGTTGTTTGCGACCAATCGAGAGGTTATAAAATCGCTGTAAAATTGACATTTTTTGACCACTAAAATTAGATGTATGATGTTGCACAATGATTTTTGACTAATTAAAGCTCAAGTATTTTCAAGCCGTTTATTGTTATTATTATTAGGACGAAAAAATATTTTTCTAGTGTTTTTTGATATTATCAATATATGCGGTATATCGAAAGCGACAGGATTACATTATTCCCATTTACCAAAATAGTTGATAATAGTTAATCACTTCTTAATTAACTAATAAAAATATATTTTTCCAATGTGGAAATAAATATATATTTGTTATCATTTTTTCTTATTAGGATGACATTTCAGTAATTTCAATAAGTAAATAATTTTGTTATTTGAAAACAAAAATTATTATATTTTTTATACATTAGAATGAATCCACGCATTTCACGTCCGGAAAAGCATTTTCAAATTATTTAGCAAATAAATAAATCAATTGAAATATTAAAAGTTAAATATAGGCAATTAATCGAACGCTCAATTAATTCAGGGTATGAAATAATCACTACACATAAAATTAATAATTATTATGCTTATGAGATACGTCTTTACTAGCAAATTTCGATATAAACTCTGTTAGAGATTAATCTATCTAAATTTCCAAGCCCAGAAATGTTTATAAGCGTGCAACCTTGATTCTCTAAAAATAGAAAATGGTATATATTGCTTTATAAACTTACAATAATTTTGCAGAAATATATGTATATCAATTAACTATAGCTCTTAATTAACTTACAATATTTCGTTAGTTTGAAAATAATAAATCAACCTGAAAATTACTTTGTAAGTAATTTTTAGCAACCCATTTATAATTAGCCAATCAGATAATTTTGCAATAAAATTCAGCAGCAAAATATATAGATCTACTTATTCATAGTATGCTATACTGATACTTGATTGATGTTGCTTCAGCAAAAAATATCCAAATTAAACGTAGTAAAAATCGTAATTATTAAAACAAGATGTAAAATCTTAAATCAAAATTTGAAATTCCAATTATCAAAGCGAAATATTGGTTTAACAATCAATAAAAGCAATACTTATAAAGCAGCATCATTACAAAATCAAACAATAAAATGCAAACAGAAAATCTTAAAAGCAAATCAAATTAAATACAAAGATAAAAGGAAAAAGAGAAAATAATTTCCCCTTTCCCTAGTCCTGAGCTAATTTATTCATTATTCATTACTTTGCAGTTGTACCTGCTACAGGGTAAATTATTTCTTCTAATGTCTTGAGTAGATCTTGTTCATTGTAAGGTTTAGAAAAATAAGCTACTGCACCAAGTTGCATCGCAAGAAGTTTATGTTTGTTGCTGCTACGAGAAGTGAGCATTGCAACTGGGATATTTTTTGTTTTAGCATTTGCCTTAATTCGTCCTAAAAAGCCATAACCATCGATTCTTGGCATTTCAATATCACAAATTACAGCTTGTACTTCCAATCCAGAATCCAACTTTTCTAAGCCATCTTGACCATCTTTAGCCTGCTCTACAGTATATCCAGCTTTTTCTAGTGTTAAAGCTAAAAACCGGCGAACATTAATAGAGTCATCAACAATCAAGATTTTACCCTTACGGTTGCGAGATGATTCAGAGGATTTACCTTCACCGGAAAGTAGAAATGCTGTTTTTAGCTTGGCTGAAGGTAGTTTATTGCTCCTAGAACTGCGATCTTTATTAACAACTCCATAAAGCAGTTCATTGATATTAACTAAGGGTACTACTCGACCATCACCGAGAATTGTACAGTTACTAAAGCCCTCTGGTAAGTGAATATCTCCTTCCACCTGACGAACAGCAACTTCCATTTCTCCCCACGTGCGATCCACTTGCATTGCAAGTTGTTGATTTCCACCTTTAACGATTAACACGCTGTTAGCATTGATTGCTGCTGGGGTTTCCAAGTCTGGATTATCGTAGCGTACGCAGTTAAATCGCAAATATTTACTTAAACGAATCAATGTTAAATTTTTATCTTGCCAATTTAATAATTCATTCGTGCCCGTCACACTAACTTGTTTGTCGTCCAACAAAAAGATTTCTTCCACTATGTCTGTTGGAAATGCTAACAACATGCGATTACTTTCCACTAACAGTACCCTTGCAACAGAAAGGGTAAATGGTACGGAAAGAGTGAAAGTTGTACCCTGTCCGGGTTCGGTATTAACGGTGATATCTCCCCGGATTTGTTTGAGGTTGTTCCGAACAACATCCATCCCAACACCCCGGCCAGATAGTGAGGTGACTTTCTCACTAGTACTAAACCCTGGTTCAAATATTAGAGATAGGAGTTCTTCTTCTGTCGCTTGCTCTAATAAAGATTTGTCTAAGCCCATGTCTAGGGCTTTTTGGCGAATTTTACTTAAGTCAATACCACGTCCATCATCTCGCATGGTGATGACTGTACGATTACGGCGATGACAAGCTTTAATTTCAATTAATCCTGACTCCGGCTTATTATGTGCAGTACGGGTAGCTGGATCTTCAATTCCATGGTCAAAAGCATTTCGCATCAAATGCATCAATGGTTCGCCCAAGGACTCTAAAATACTACGTTCAATTAAAGTGTTTGCACCTTCGATTTTTAATTGAACATTTTTGCCATGTTCGACACTCATATCGCGCACCGCTCTGGGGAAGCGATCAACAACATCTCCCAAGGGACGCATTCTAATTTGAGTTAATTTTCTTTGTAGCTGTTTGGAAGTTTTATTTAGTTTGCGGGAAATTTGGTCGGTATCTTCAATGCTTAGCTCAATATCAGTAGCAACTTCCTGCACCTGAACAATAGTTTCCATTACTTCCTGAGAAAGGAAATTTAGCTCATTGTAACGATCCATCTCTAAAGCATCAAAACTGCTGTTAATGTTTTGAGCGATCGCATCATCATCCGAGCCGAGCTTGTTATCTTCACCGTTACCACTGTGAATAACTTCATCATCAGATGAAGAAGTATTGTTAAGTCCTTGACTACCAGGTAAAGTTAGTGGGGAAGTACTCAAAGATGTAGAAGACCCAGTTGCTATTTTGTCATATGCCGTACGCAATTGATGGTTCTCACGATCCAAAGTTTGGACTCGTTTATTCAAATTGCGAATTAGCTTACGCAATCTTTCTAATTGCAAATTAAGTCCATTACGCTGAATAACGAGTTCCCCAAATAAATCATTTATTTGTTCTAACTGCTTGCTAGGAACGCGAACTGTGTTTTCTGGAGCGTCACTTTTATTCCCAGCAAAATTATTTTCTGCTTTGTGTTCGATCAGTTTATAGTCTGTAGTGGAAATTTCTTCACGGTTTGCAGCTGCTGAGTGTGTTTCTTCCACTACTTCTTCTGCTGCTTCCTGAGCAAAAGCTGCTTCTAGAGCTTCAAAATCAGTAGAAATAATCTCATCTTCTAGCCATGCAGCATCTGCTTGTTGGCTTGATGCATTGAAAGCAAAATTTTCTTCTTCCTGGGTTTCTGCTTGAGAATTTGTTAATAAATCTTCAATACTAATGTCTATTGCTGTGTTATCTGATTTATTATCGTTTGTCGATACCGTGCTATCAACTGGAGGTGTTTCAACTGCTGAATCAATATTCTCAGAGTTAATAACATCAGAACTAATACCTTCTAAATCGATATCAACTGGCAAATTATCAACTTGATTTGTTAAAACTAAGGCTTGCGATCGCCGCCATACTTCCAATGCAGCTTGAGCTAACTTACTTAAATCTCCATCTCCATCGGTTATTTGAACCCGATTCGCAATGGACTCACATAATTGGGTAAAAGCCGGTAATTCCAGCATTTCTCCCAAACCGCCCAACTCAGCAGCCATTACTGTTAGTTCTTCTTTTAAGCCAGATCGCTGGTCGTGACTCAAAATAGATTCTAGACGTTCCAGACTACCCTCAACTTCGGTTTGAAAAAGCAAAGGTATAATATTTTGACCTTCTTCCGGCGATAGCATCGTTGAAACATCTTCCGGTGCTGGATCGCCCAAACGTTCATGAAGTTCTTCAAATACTGGATAGCAAAAACTTGCTAACCACTGCTCCTCAATCGCATGACCTTCCGAGTGTAAATCTACGATTTGACGTAACCAATCAACGCCAGAGATAAGTAGACTTTGCAACTCAGTATCTATATCTAGGGAACTCTTCCGTGTTTTTAATACTTTGAAACAATCTTCAAGACGATGAGCCAAATCGCTCAAGGCGCGGAATCCCATCATTGCTGCACCACCCTTAATAGAGTGAGCAGCACGCAGCGCAGCGTTAATTTTTTCTAGAGGAATGTTACTACTGGGGTCTATTTCAAGTAATACAGCCTCCAGAGTATTAAGATAATCGGTAGCTTCCTCCAGAAATTGCATCTGGATTTCGAGTTCTTTATCCTGTGACATCGTTGTTGTCCTTAGTCATTATTTATTAATTGGTAGTCATCAGTCATTAGTCAAGCATTAATCCAACATTGACTGTAGACATACATCGACACAACGGACTGGGAGCATGCAGCAAGACAGCAATTTAATTGACCTTGAACGTACCAACAGTTTTTTGTAATTTTTGGGAAATTTTCACAGTTTGCTGTAAAGATTGCCTTACTTGATTTGAAGAAGTACTAGTGCGTTCTGAAACACTAGCAATTTGTTTCATCAACTGACTCACAGTTTGAGAAATTTCTACCTGCGATGTAGTTGCTTGAGAAATAGAGTTTACTAAAGAATCAATTTGTTGGGATACTGTCAAAATCTGATTTAAGCTGTATTTTGCATGTTCGACCACGCGGGTACCTTCTACTACTTGGGCAGTCCCTAATTCCATTGCTTCCGCTAGCTCGCTAGTCTCACGTTGGATATTTTCGACAATTTGCTCGATTTCTTTGGTCGCACCTGCGCTTCTAGCAGCAAGTTCACCTACTTCCTCCGCGACAACTGCAAATCCTTGACCTTCCTCTCCAGCTCTTGCGGCTTCGATTCCGGCATTGATTGCCAGTAAATTAGTTTGCATGGAAATTTGGTTAATCAATGCTACCACGCGGGTAATTTGTTGCATTGATTCACCCAAACGCTTGACTTTTTTTGCTGTATCGCCAACAGTTTGACGCAAATGTACTATGCTTTGTACTGTTAAATCCATTGCTTCGCCACTTTGTGTCGCTGTTTGGGAAGCATTTTTTGCCACTGATGCGGCTTCTTGAGCGCTTTGGGCGACCTGTTGCATGGATTGATTCATATTATCCACAGCATCCAGAGTATTATTAATCTCTGTTGCTTGGGAAAGTGCTTCCTCTGCTAATTCTCGAATAGCACCTTCATTGGAACCAATAGCTGTATTTACTTGGGTTGCAGTATCTTTGACTTGGGTAACAATTTCTCGCAAACTTTCCACAATTGAGTTGAAAAAGTCAGCAACAGTACCAATATCTCCTGGTGTTACGTCCGCACGTACTGTTAAGTCACCACTAGCAGCACCTTCTACTTCGCTGAGCAATTCTACTAACTGTAGTTCCAGTTTTTCTTTCTGTTGTCGTTCTTCTTGGGACTGTGACTCAGCACTAATCTGGCTTCTTTCTAATTTTTCTAGTAGTTTCGCTTGTTCGAGAGCATAACCGGTTTGAACTGCAATTTGCTCAAATAAATCAATTTCTGATTTTTCCCAACGGCGCGGGCTTTGACAATGGTGAGCAATTAATAATCCTAACAATTTACTTTCGGTAATGATAGGAGCAACTAAATTTGCTCGAACAGCAAATCTTTCCAATGTTTGCACGTAACAATCTGCTTTCTTCAGAGCGGGATCTTCATAAATATCTTCAATTGCTCTGACTCGACCTTGTTGGTAATTTTTGATTTGGCGTTCTCGAAAACAGGGGTCATCAATTTTTTGTCCGGCGATCGGCACAAATTGGGGATTTACTGATTCAGAGGCTACAGTTCCATCCCAGGTTTCCGGATTGAAAATATAAACGACTACCCGATCTGTATTTAATGCTTGACGAGTTTCGTCAACTATTGTTTTTAAAATATCTTCGGTTGTAAGACTTTTACGGGTTTGTAGGACTATATCTGCTAGCAATTTAGCCGTTGTACTGTCAATTTCTTTTTCTTGAATCAGTGTCTGCAATTGTTTTGCCATTAAATTGATATTGGCACCCAATACCCCTATTTCATCTTCTCCATTTACTTCCAAGCGAGTATCGAGTTTACCTTCCCCGAGTTTTGCTACTGCTGCTGCTGCACTGACAATTGGTCGGGTAGCACGCTTAACCAACAAAGTAGATAGAACCGTTACAGCAGTTGACATGAGTATAGTCCCGAGGAGCATTTGCAACCATAGACTTCTTTGGGGTTCAAATGCTGCTTCCTTATCCCGAGATAGCAATATACTCCATTCCAAACCCGATAGTTTACTTGACGGTATGTAGCTAACAAGTTCCTTGCGATTGTCCCTTGCTCTATCGGTGATGAGTGTTCCAATTTTTTGAGGATTTACCAGTGATGATATTTCTTTATATTCTGTTGTCAGCTTTTTCCCAATTGATTCCTTCTCCGGGCTTAAAAAAATAGTTTGAGAACTATCTACTAAATTATATTCCTGCCCTTGACCGGCATAATTTTTTACAATTTCGTCATTAATAGATGCTACGGGCATTTCAGCACGGATAATATAGAGAATTTTCCCTGTAACTGCATCTTTAATTGGTGCGCCAACGTAAATGTTGTAAATACTATTATCTTTAGATTTTTCTGGTTTGGAGATATGAGTTTTACCAGTTTTACTAATGTATTTAAAATATTCAAAATTACTTTCGTTGCTCAAGTTATTTTTTTGAGATTGGTTATTTTTTTGAGATTGGGCAACTACATTTCCTTTGAGATTGAGAATAGCTATATTACTATAAAAACGACTGTTTTCCCGAAATTTATTTAGTAAACTACTGGCATTATTTGGATTTCGAAAAGTTGGCAAAGTTGACCAAAGTTGAACTTCTCTAACTCGTTCTGACATAAAAAGATTAACTTTTTCCGCTAATCCAGTTGCTTTTGTTTCCTGGATTTTATGAATTTTATCTCTAGTTCCTTTATCTGTAATTTTATAAGCAAAAACTCCTAGGCCTAAGATTGGCAAAGTACCAAAAGCAACTGCTAATATAGTTACTTTTCGTCCCCAACTTATTCCTTGAAAAATATTTCCTGGGCGATTTAAGGAAGATTTATTTTCAACGTTACTATTGGAAGATATGGCGTTCAATTTTGCTTGAGCCTTCGTCAATTTTCCGGATGAAGTAGATGACACTTCCCGACCTGTATTGCCATTCTTAAGATCGTCAGCTTTATCAAACATAAACAGTATTTCCCTGCACTGATGAATCAAGATACTAAAAAATTACTTTTTAGCAATACACCCTAGTCATTGTGAAGAATAGAAGACTGAACAATTGCTCGCGCATCTAGCAATAGTAAGATTTCTTTTTCTTGCATGACGCATCCACGTAAATAAGGAACTAAACTAGATGCAACTTGTCCGACTGGAGAATGAATTAGATCGGGCATAAATCTAACCGTACCAATGATTTCTTGGACTATTAAGCCCAGCAATACTGATTCGACGCGAATAATTATCGCATTGTATTGGTGCAATCTGGTATCTAAGGATTCTAGATTTAACATCTCTGGCAAATCTATTGACCAAATTATTCGACTGCGCCAATTCATTAACCCTAGAATACATGGAGGCATATTTGGCATTGAGGTGATTGATTCCACAGGAATAACAATTGCTTCCTGGGTATATTTCATGGATAAAATACCAAATGTTTGCCGGTTAAGCTTAAATTTGAGATATCCGTCGCCAGAATGGTTTTGTATTTGTTCATTAGCAACGGTTATTTTAGAACTATTCATATTTTGAGCAGATTTATTAATTTGTTACTGACTTAATAGCACGAAGAAGTTGCTCTCGTGTATAGGGCTTTGTTACATAAGCTTTTGCACCTTGTCTCATTGCCCATAAGCGATCAATTTCTTTATTTTTAGAACTGCAGATTACTATTGGGACTTCCTGGGTATGGGGATTTTTCTTTAAGTAACGACACAACTCAAAACCACTCATATCTGGCATGACCAAGTCTGTAATAATTACAGTTGGTTCTTCCACTTTTACCTTTTCAATTGCTTCTTTTGCTCCGGTAGCCTTGAGGACTTTGTAACCACTTTCTTGAAGATAATGACTCATTAACTCCAATTCACTTGGAGAATCCTCAACAATTAGAATTGTCCCTACTGAAGTAACGTTCACTCCTCTAACTCCTAAATTAATAAATCAATTACGTCAAACACTTGTAAATCCCATTTCATTCCATAGTTCTAACTAATATGCTTGAAAATTGCTTTTAGTAGGTCTGATTGGGTAAAAGGTTTGGTCAAATACCCAGATGCACGAACCATTTTTGCTTTTGCCCTATCGATAAATCCAGTCCTTCCGGTTACCATCACAATTGGTAACTCTTTGAAACTTGAGTGCTTTCGCAGTAATGAACATAGCTCATAACCATCTAAATTAGGCATCTCAACATCAAGCAAAATTAGATCTGGCTTGCTACGCAGAATCAACATCAAAGCTTTTACTGGATCGTTAATTGCAACAACTGAAAATGTGTTTTTATCCAGAAAGTGTTTAATGGAATTTAAAACAGTTACACTGTCATCAATACAAGCAATTGTGTAAAGGTTTTTTTTCAGCAGCTTTGGATGGTTGCTGTCATTAATATTTTGCTCTTCAGAATTAACACTTTCCTGAATATTATTATTTGCTGATATTGGTTTAACTTCTGCCTTTGGTTGCACCCTTGGCTGTGTTAATTGTGTTAGGATTTGCGTCTCCCTAGAGGTTTTTGGCAAAGATTTTTGTTGGGAATCTGGCAAAGATTTTTGCTGGGAGTTTGATGAAACTGCAATACTTTTCTGACTTCGCAGTTCCTTTTGACAATACTCAACTATCAGCCGCAAATCCAAATAACAGAATTTTGGTAATTCATCCAAAGGTGTTTGAGTACTGAATTCATATCCTCCTTCTTTAAGACTCAGAAAAGATTGCATTACTTCTTTTGCTAGCTCTTCAATTAGCATCGCTGCTTGGTTAGGAGCAATACACCCCCTATCCACTAACCAGCAAATAGCTTGGTAGTCTGTGATCGCACCTTTTTTTTCTTGTTTTGATTCAAATATTAACCTCACCTGCATCCTTGTGCTGCTGTGAAGGCTGGGAATATTTTCGCTTAGATTTCGTAAGTGGGTGTCGAGCCTATCAAACAACTGATTGGAACAAGATGCATAAGTTAACTTGCCCTCTTCTAGATAAATTAACCAAGAGTCATATTGTGTGAAAACACTTAAGCAGCCTGTAACTCTTCTGCTAGTAAGTTGTGCGAGCAGAGATAGCGGGTGCAGTTTCTGGAAAAACTTGTAGCCACTTGTAGGAGTTGTGCTCATTTTACTTTTTATGCTGACTACTTTAATACAAGCAAGCTCTTATTTTGCTTTGGCATCAACTATCATTTCTTCCTAAAAGTAGATGAAATGTAGTTTGTAATACGAATTTTATATATTCTTTGAACGTAAATTTGAGCTTGCTAGCTTTATTTTAGGATAATCAAATCTCAATTAGATTGTAAGTCGCGGTGATTTTGCTTACTTGTATTGAGATTACCAGACATTTTTGGATAAGGAGTAAAAAAAATGTAAAAACTACATTAAGCAGCTAACTTTATAGCAAAGTGAATTTAATTAATACAGTATTTTTACCATACTTTTTTAAACTAAATAAAAGTTCTAGTGGTGATAATACTGATATTCACTCCGAGATAAATGTCTAGTTAAAAACAAGTTTTAACTGTGGGAGAATTTATTTTATTAATGAATAATCAATAGTTGTAGCTTGCATTCTCTTGATCGATGATTATCAATAATAAATCTATTACAGTCAAGCATAAGTAAAAAAAATACTTCTTATTTTATACATTTAGGTCGAATTACTTTATCCTTTATTGTTAGCGACCATGGAATTTTAACTATAAAAAATTTTAACTTGTGTTCGATATTGATAAGATATTTTTGGTTGGAGAAATAATAAGATACATATATAAACTTATGTGATTTAATTATTTTGCTAAAACACATAAATAAATATTTATTCACAACAATAGGTTTTTGCTTCTAATTTCAATTAGTATGAATAATTTTAATATTTTTGTTTGATGACAGGTATGATTATACTTATGCAATTTATAGGCTTTGATGGCTAAATAAGTAAAAAAATTAATGTTTATTTTTCTTGCACTTTAGAGGTAATTATTAGTAACAGTTCTTTATCATACTGAATGTAAATTATACGGCAAACCGATTAAAATGTACTTTAAGTTACATCTATGAGAATCCCATTATATTTTTGATTTTTATAATTTATGCTATCTTTGCTGGAAAGATGAGTGTTTATAATTTTCTGTAGTGCAATAATTACGACTCTATCCACTAATACATAAAGCTCTTCCGGAAAATTTCTGCTAAAACTATATTCAGGCTTGGTACTTGTAAGAATAATTTTATATTTAAAAAAAATTTTCGACCCTACTAATTCAAAGTGAAATAGTAGGATCGAAATATTGTTGCAAGGTCAAAGGATAAATAATTTTATATCTAGTGTATGGTAGTACCAATTGCAAAAATTATATTTGTATCGCGATTGAAATAGAGTCTTTATCCGACAAATATTCCACTTCCCAAATGAAATGTTGCACTAACCTGGAATACCATGTTCTTGTAATATACAAAAATACTAGATAATCTTTAAGTTACAGACTTCTAGTAAAAAATTGTTATTTAATTTGGAATTGTTCGCTATGGAATATAAATGCGGATGAAAGGACTTGAACCTTCACGCCTTGCGGCACTAGAACCTAAATCTAGCGCGTCTGCCAATTCCGCCACATCCGCATAAGTTTGTGTCTAGAGCATGATAACACTAAACTGAGAAAAAAGTGCATATTTTTTATTTTTAATTGAAAGTTTTTTTATTGCAATCTTTTACCAGGGTTTAATCACATTACAGCGACCCTTGGTAAACGATGCTTAAAGCCACAAACTATTTCCCAAGAGATAGTGTTAAGTTGATTAGCCCATTCATCAGCAGAAATTTTTTCTTTCCCCTGTTGTCCTAACAATGTGACAATTTCTCCTTCTTGTATGTGGGGAACATCACTAATATCGAGAATTAACTGATCCATGGTAATTGCACCAATTTGCTCCACGCGTTTACCACGTACTAACACTTGCATTTTATTGCTTAGGTTGCGCGGAACACCATCTGCATAACCAATACCAACTACTGCGATTCGTAATTCTCTGGGTGCAATGAATTGATAACCGTAGCTAACTCCAGTCCCTTCAGAAATGGTTTTAACTTGTGTCACCCTAGCTTTTACTTGCAAAACTGGTTGCAGATCGATTTTTTCTTGCAAATAAGTTGCAGGGTAAAGCCCATAGATTGCTAAACCGACTCGAACCATATCGTAGTGCAAATTTGGTTCGCGAAGAGTAGCAGCTGAATTAGCCAAATGTAAGCGTGGTCGTTCTATTCCTGTCTGTTTTATTTGAGCGATCGCTCGTTCGTATCTCTGATGCTGTAGATGCATGACTCTAGAGTCCACACTATCTGCAGTCGCCAAATGTGAGTAAACACTAGCAATTTCTAAATGGGGTAAACTTTGGACTAGTTGCACAAAATTTCCTGCTAACTCCCAATTGGTTCCTAACCGAGACATTCCTGTATCCAACTTAATATGTACTGGAATAGAGGAAGAATAATCTATTGAACCCAAAGTCTCTGAAAATACCAAAGCCTGTTTTGGAGAACAAATTGTTGGCTGAAGTTTCCAATAGGCGATCGCGTGAATTTGTTCGAGGGTATGGGTAGCTCCTAAAATTAGAATTGGTGTATTAATTCCTGCTTCCCGTAACTCAATACCTTCAGGAACTGTTGCAACTCCCAACCAATTAGCTCCAGACTTTAATGCTGTTTGAGCAACTGTAACTGCTCCATGTCCGTAAGCATCGGCTTTAACTACCGCCATCAGATCAGTATGTTTTGAAATTAATTGGCGCAATTGTTGTACGTTATGAGACAGTGCTGCTAAATCAATTTCTACCCAAGCGCGTTGAGAAAACCAGGCATAAGTATCGCAATTTTGATGAGAACCAACGTTATTACCTTGTTCGCGACTTAACATTTTTTCATACTCCGCTCGCACCAGTGTTTAGTATTAGTAAGTTTATAGTTGTATTCACGCTATTGTGATGTATTCAGGTCAATCTTGAATTTTTTATTTGCGAACACTTAAACAAAAAGTATTTTTTTGCTTTGTATTTTAAATAACTAATTTTTACTTTCTAGAGTTTAAATGTCACCAAGTATAGCAAAGCATGGGAGAAAGCAAAGTTAGTAACGATAGTTGACAAATTAGATTTGACTGAGATAAGTAAAAAGAAAATCACCTCATCAGCAAATATAGTGTTACTCACTATATAGTTTCTATTCTTAATAACAACATGTGATTTTTTGGCTTGAATAGAACAGGGAGTAGTGGTCTGTCCCATTAGTTTTGAGAGGTTGTAGAAACGTAAGGTTGTAGAAACGTAAAATTTTACGTCTGTCCGGGAGTTTTGACTACAAACAAATACGTCATAATTAATGGGGCAAAGCAGTAGTGGTCTGTCTCATAAATTCTGAGGGATGATAGCAGGTAAGGGAAGATGGGGAAGTGTGGGGAGAAAACAACCCTTATATTCTCATCATTAATCCCTCATAAGTTATCTGGTGGAGCAGTAGGAAATGTCCTAAAATTTATGACTATTGCTATATCTGGATGCTTTCATTCGCAAAGTTTGTTTGGGTATTTGAAATCTCAAATCTCATAATCTTAAAATTTGAAAGTCTAGAATTAGGAAATTTAGCAATTTTTCCAGCTAAGAAGATATTGAGAAACAAGTTAATTAATACACATAAGATGGTGGGTGAGACAGGAGTATATTTATATCCCTAACTCTTCAAAGCTAATCTATACATACTTCTAAAGATTTATGCCAATCAATTATCAACAACACTGTAGAGATTAAAAAATTACGAGATAGAATAAGTATAATTTATTCTCATACCCACAGCAGATAGCATTTGTGTTAATATATGTAAAACTAATACCTTGAGCTGTAATCAATGGGTAAGGTTTTAGTATTAAACGCTTCCTACGAGCCACTCAATATCACGAGTTGGCGTCGCGCTGCAGTATTGATAATTAAGGGTAAGGCAGAGCGAGTCGAACATAACGGCAAGACACTTTACTCTGATTTTTTACTTCCGACTGTTATTCGCCTGCGATATTACGTGAGGGTTCCCTACAAGGAAATTCCTCTTACAAGACGTAATATATTGCACCGAGACAGTTATACTTGCCAATACTGTGGTTATACGGGGGATGAACTCACCCTCGATCATGTTATTCCACGTTCTCGTAAAGGAGGAGAAACTTGGGAAAACATGGTAACTGCTTGCGTGCGCTGCAATGTCAAAAAGGGCAATCGTACTCCTAAGGAGGCTAGTATGCCCCTAAGGAATCCACCACGTCGCCCTTATAGCAGCTTGTACTTTGAGGTAAGCAAACATCTCAAAAGCGGCATGCATGCTGAATGGCAGAAATACGTTATTGGTTTGTGAGGTTTTTAACAAGTGAACGTCTTAGATACTACTTGAGCCTAAGTTCTAGTAAGCAATAAGCAAATAGTTGTGTTGGTCTATTTGTGAAACAAGCTTACCAGTAATCTATTAATTTGTTTACAGCACAAGTGACAAACATATTCGCCTGCCAAAAAATAAAGCCGTTCCCAGCGACTCGATAAATATAGCACATAATGTTTTCGTTCGATGAAAAAAGTTAGATTTTCCAAAAATGGGGAATAGGTTGTGTTGAATTATTGAATGGTATTTGCACGAAAATACCAATAAATTCCCAGAAAAATCTTTTTAGCGGGGGCTCAAATCACATCGTTCGCTGACGCTTTTACTTTGGCTCTATAGCTGTTTTACTGACTACATTTGCGAACACAGGTAAAACAGTGCAATGTTGGTTTGATGATTTGCGACATAATTACTTACTAAGTAATGTAATTCAGTGCAAGTTAACCAACATTAAGAATTTAAATTTGTTCCCTATGCCACTTAACTCTTCTGCAAGTCAGCCTGAAAATCTGCAAACAGCCAAGGATAAATCTTTGGAAGATGTGCAGTTAAAAAAAATCGCAGAGCGAGGCAGTAAATCCAAGTCAAAAAAAGAAGTAAATCCAGACAAATCAGAGACTCCCACACAGTTTTCCCGTGGGAGTTCTATTGCCGAGCAAAAAATAGAAGAATTAAAGAAAATGCTTGGCGCTCATCGGCGCGAACATCATTTAATTGTTTTACAAGATTTTCCCGATCCTGACGCCCTTTCCTCGGCTTGGGCATATAAGTTAATTGCCGAGCAATATGATATTAAGTGTGAAATTATATATGCTGGTACGCTAAGTCATCAAGAAAATATTGCTTTAGTTAAGCTGACAAGCCTACCATCCCAAAGATGGTCGCTACAAACTATTAAAGGTAAAGACTTATCTCTGTACCAAGGTTTTGTTTTACTTGACAATCAAGGTACAACATCACAATTGGTACCAGTGCTGGAAAAAGCAGGAATGCCCCTTTTATCAGTCATTGACCACCATAATTTGCAGGGGGATTTGAAGTCAGAGTTTAGTGATATTAGACCCTATGTGCGTTCTACAGCAACTATCTTCACCCAATATTTGCAACTAGGTCTACTTAAGTTGGATAGTAGTGTTAGTCGGCATGTAAAATGTGCTACAGCATTAATGCATGGTTTGCATTCAGACACTAATCGTCTGATGGAAGCTAAAGAAGAAGATTTCATGGCAGCAGCCTATTTAAGTAGATTTTATGATGCCCAACTCTTGAATGTAGTATTGCAGGCTACTCGTTCCAAGCGAGTCATGGATGTCATTGAGCGGGCTTTGAAAAACCGTATGGTTCAAAATAACTTTTCCATCGCTGGAGTAGGATATCTTCGCTACGATGACCGAGATGCTATTCCCCAAGCTGCAGATTTTTTAGTTACAGAAGAAAATGTACATACAGCAGTGGTTTATGGGTTAGTTCATGACGAAGATGATGAATTGGAGGTGGTCATCGGCTCGTTACGAACAAACAAATTAACTTTGGATCCCGATGAATTTATTAAGCAAGCCTTTGGGAAAGATAGCACCGGGCGCTTTTTTGGTGGCGGACGTAGTAGTGCTGGTGGCTTTGAAATCCCAATGGGTTTTCTATCGGGAGGAAATGAAAACGCTACTTACGCGAAGATGAAATGGGAAGTTTTTGATTGTCAGATTAAGCAAAAGCTTTTGAGATTAGTTAATCCGAAAGATAATCCAATCTCATCTGAGGAATTTTGATTTTTTAAGTAATAGGGAGCAGAGAACGGGGAACGGAAAATGGGAAGCTGGGGGCTACAAAAAATAATTACGCCAAATATATTTGCTATGCAATAGTCAGTTTTTTAGCACAAGTAACAATTGGAATAGTACTTGAGTCTCCCAATCCGTACTAACAGAATTTAAAATAAATTAGAAAATGAATCAGAAAATTAAGAAAACAAGAAGAAGTGGAATTGTATTTAATTCGTCATGGAATAGCGGAAGAAAGACGACCAGAAATTACCGATGAAAAACGGACACTAACTAAAGAAGGAAGACAAAAAACCGCAAAAATTGCTCTACGTTTAAAAAAACTAAATTTAAATTTTGATTTAATTCTTACGAGTCCTTTAGTGAGGGCATATCAAACAGCAGAAATACTTGTGGAAAATGGAGTCGGGTCCCGCCTCGAAGAATCCCAATATCTTTCACCTGAAGGTAATTTATTTGATTGGGTGACCCAATGGTTGATGGGAAAAGATCGTGCTGTTATGGGTCAACTTGCACTGGTAGGACACGAACCTTGCTTGGGGGAATGGGCTGAAATTCTTCTGTGGGGTGAAAGCAAAGCAAGTTTAATAGTTAAAAAAGCGGGTATCATTGGAATAAAGATACCAGATCTAGGTTCTCCCATCGGTCGTTCCCAAATGTTTTGGCTAACTCCTCCCAAGTATTTGCTTTAATAGCTTTTCCAAGATTTTTATACAATCTTGGCAATCAGTGACAATTAAACGCTAAAAGCATATCGGAAATGCAATCGTAGCGACTAATGGCGAATATTTGTCTGGTAATTTAATCTTTTTCAAATTTTTCACAAAGTGAATGGTATTGCCATGATGGTGTGCGAATACAGGCCTGGATTGGAAGGCATCCCCGCCGCCCAATCCGCAATCAGTAACGTTGATGGGCAAAAGGGAATATTAGAGTATCGTGGCATCCCCATTGAGGAACTTGCCTCAAAAAGTACGTTTCTAGAAACAGCATATCTTCTCATTTGGGGTAAACTTCCAACTTCGGAAGAACTAATAGTATTTGAGCATGAGGTTCGTCAAAACCGACCAATCAAGTACCGGATTCGGGATATGATGAAATGTTTTCCCGAAAGTGGTCACCCAATGGATGCTCTCCAAGCTTCAGCTGCAGCATTGGGTCTATTTTATTCACGACGCGACTTAGATAACCCAGCATACATCAGAGATGCAGTTGTTCGGCTCCTAGCGACTATTCCAACAATGGTGGCAACATTTCAGTTGATGCGGTGTGGGGATGATGCAGTACGTCCCCACAATGACTTGGATTATGCTGCTAATTTCTTGTACATGCTCAACGAAGAAATTCCGGATCCTTTAGCCGCGAGAATTTTTGATGTCTGCTTGATACTTCATGCAGAACATACAATGAATGCTTCGACTTTCAGTGCAAGGGTAACGGCTTCGACCCTAACAGACCCCTATGCTGTTGTAGCTAGTGCTGTAGGAACTTTAGGTGGTCCTTTACATGGGGGAGCCAACGAAGAAGTAATCCAAATGCTAGAAGACATTGGTTCGGTAGAAAATGTCCGTCCCTACATTGAGGACCGTTTACAACGTAAAGCTAAAATAATGGGTTTTGGACATCGCGTTTACAAAGTTAAAGACCCGCGTGCCACAATTTTGCAAAAGTTGGCAGAACAACTATTTGCTAAATTTGGACATGATAAGTATTACGATATTGCCCAAGAGATAGAAGCTTTTGTTGGCGAGAAACTCGGTCACAAAGGAGTTTATCCTAATGTTGACTTTTACTCGGGGCTAGTGTATAGAAAGTTGGGAATTCCCACAGATTTCTTTACGCCAATATTTGCGATCGCCAGAGTCGCCGGATGGCTAGCACATTGGAAAGAACAACTAGCAGAAAACCGGATTTTTCGTCCGACTCAAGTTTATAACGGCAAGCAAAATGTACCATATATACCAATAGAGCAGCGTCGAACTGCTTTAGATTGTTAAAGATTGGTATTGGCCATAGGTCTTAGGGCATAGGGTATGGGGTAGTTTTTGGGGTCCTATCTGTTTGGAATGGAGGACACTGGTAATTCAAGGGTTAGAGTTAGGAAGTGGCAATAATGCCATAAGCTTAGTTATCTAGCTCGAGAAAATCTAGCTCACTTGAGTTTAGCCATAGTTCAAACCACAAAATTCTCAAACCATAAAATTCTCCAACCACAAAATTCTCCATTACCCCATGCCCATTACCCTATGCCTATCAACCATTGCTATTATCCAAGAGCATAGTTAGCTTATGGTAATTCATACTATAAGCAAAAATGCTTCTGTTTATATGAGTTGGAAAAAGATCCAAGTATATACTAAGCATGGGAGGCGGGTACAAATTCAGATATTTAGTAAAATATCATCTTGGCAACAAGATATTTGCTGGGGCGTTTACAGGTATTAATACAACTAGTAGTTGTAAATGACTGCGATCGGATGAAATAAATAAAGGAAACATGAATCCAGGAATCGATCTCCAAGGAACTTTTATAGAATCCCTCAAGGATTTAGGACTACCCGCAGGAACAGCCAAAGCAGTTTGGATGCCACTGCCAATGATATTAATGATTATTGGGGCAACAGTGGGAGTACTAACCTGTGTTTGGTTGGAGCGGAAAATTTCTGCTGCCGCCCAGCAAAGAATTGGTCCGGAATACATTGGTCCATTAGGCTTACTTGCTCCTGTAGCCGATGGCTTAAAGCTTGTTTTCAAAGAAGATATAGTGCCGGCGAAGTCTGACCCATTATTATTTACACTGGGTCCGATTATCGTTGTGCTACCTGTATTTCTGTCATATTTAATCGTGCCGTTTGGACAAAATCTGGTAATTACAGATATAGGCACTGGAGTATTTTTGTGGATTGCATTATCAAGCATTCAGCCAATTGGCCTGTTAATGGCTGGCTACGCTTCAAACAATAAATACTCTTTGTTGGGAGGATTGCGAGCTGCTGCGCAGTCCATTAGCTACGAAATTCCCTTAGCATTAGCGGTGCTTGCGGTTGTGATGATGTCCAATAGCTTGAGCACCATTGATATCGTCAATCAACAATCAGGTTACGGTATATTAGGTTGGAATGTATGGCGACAACCAGTAGGTTTTATTATCTTTTGGATTGCCGCTCTTGCTGAATGTGAGCGGATGCCTTTTGACTTACCGGAAGCAGAGGAAGAAATCGTTGCAGGTTATCAAACCGAGTATTCAGGGATGAAATTTGCCCTGTTTTACTTGAGTTCCTATGTCAACCTCGTACTTTCTGCGTTATTAGTATCAATTTTATTCTTGGGTGGTTGGGATTTCCCAGTTCCTATTAATCTTGTAGCTGGCTGGTTAGGTGTCAGCGAAACAAATCCTCTTCTGCAGGTGATTACCGCTTCATTGGGTATCACCATGACAGTACTCAAAGCTTATTTTCTAGTATTTATAGCAATTTTATTGCGGTGGACAGTACCCCGCGTTCGGATCGATCAATTGCTAGATTTAGGATGGAAGTTTTTGCTACCAATTGGTTTGGTTAATTTGCTCATCACAGCAGCTCTAAAATTAGCCTTTCCTGTAGCTTTTGGCGGTTAAAGGGAAAGTTAAAGAGAGAGACACTATGCTGAAGTTCCTCAAACAAGTAGTTGATTACGGTAAAGAAGCGGTACAAGCCGGACGTTATATTGGTGAGGGTTTATCTGTAACCTTCGACCATATGAGTCGTCGTCCTGTAACCGTTCAGTATCCTTACGAGAAACTGATTCCCAGCGAACGGTTTCGGGGTAGAATTCACTTTGAATTTGACAAGTGTATTGCGTGCGAAGTCTGCGTCCGCGTTTGTCCAATTAACCTACCGGTAGTAGATTGGAAATTTGACAAAGCAAGTAAAAAGAAAGAACTAAAACACTACAGTATTGATTTTGGTGTTTGTATTTTCTGTGGTAATTGCGTGGAATACTGTCCGACTAATTGTTTGTCGATGACAGAAGAATATGAAATGGCGACCTACGATCGTCACGAATTAAATTACGACAACGTAGCGCTTGGTCGTTTACCCTATAAAGTCACTGATGACCCAATGGTCACACCATTACGCCAATTAGCTTACTTACCTAAGGGTGTGATGGATCCACATGACCTTCCTGCTGATGTACAACGTGCTGGTGATCGCCCAGAAGACCTTGTAGAACAGGAAAAATAAACTAGTTAGTGGTCAGTCTTAGTCGGAGCGATCTGTTAGATAATTAGATAGCGTTTTCAGATCCTATGAACTGACCATTAACTATAAATCAAAAGCCAAGTAAATCAAAAGCAAAGCAAATCAAAAAAAGTTGTGCATACCAATGTTCGCAAATAGCGGTTGCGTACCGTATGTATTACATATTCGCAGGACATATTTTTAGTTATGTCCTACGGACACGCAATACCTAGAGCCTGCGGCGACGGCGTTCACCGTAAGGTGCGTCTTTGCCTCTAGCTATAGCTGCGCTACCTACGGAACTGCTACCTTGCGGATCCGGTACGCTAGAGCCTGCGGCGTCGGCAAAGCCTCTGACTAACGTCACGCAGGGCGCGCTTACACGAGCTGCTAACCGCTAGGCGCTAATGACTTATGTCCTATGGACACGCTTGCGCTAATGATTTCCGCGTAGCGGTAGTTTGATAACTAACAAATAAGTAAAGGACCTAAAAAGTGAACCTCGCCCAAGGAGTACAACTTGTTTCATTTGGCATTTTGGCTGCAATGATGATTGGTGCAGCACTCGGTGTAGTGTTGTTTGAAAATATTGTTTATTCAGCCTTTATGCTTGGAGGTGTTTTTATTAGCATTGCAGGAATGTACCTGTTGCTAAATGCCGATTTCGTTGCTGCAGCTCAGCTACTAATTTATGTTGGTGCTGTTAATGTCCTGATTTTATTTGCCATCATGTTGGTGAACAAACGGGAAGATTTTGCACCCCTTCCTAATGCTTGGGTACGCAAAGTACTAACTGCAATCGTCAGCCTGGGATTATTTGCTTTGTTAGGTGTGATGATTTTAGCTACACCTTGGGTCTCATCATCATCTGTGACTTCCGTAGGTAGTACTGCAATTTTAATTGGCGAACATTTCTTCAGCGATTATTTATTACCTTTTGAACTCGCTTCTGTATTACTTTTGATTGCCATGGTAGGTGCAATTATCTTGGCACGTCGTGAGTACTTGCCAGAACAATTACCTTCTGACACTCAACAGACAGTTTTAACTTTACCAGAACGCTCTAGAGAATTATTCTCTGCTAGTAGCGAAAATGAGTAATATTTAGTTAAAAATTGTTAGCCTGATTGTTAGCATTGACTGTTAGCATTATTTCGAGTTAGCAATTGCTGGACAGATAACCAATAAAGAAACTGACAGAGAAATCACAACAACATCAAAATTCATGCAACTTGAGTATTTCTTATTACTTGCAGCAGCGTTATTTTGCATCGGAATTTACGGTTTAATTACAAGCCGTAATGCCGTACGAGTCCTGATGTCTATCGAACTGCTGTTAAATGCGGTCAATCTCAACTTAATGGCATTTTCCAATTTCATGGATTCTGATGCAATTAAGGGTCAGGTATTTACAGTATTTGTGATTACCGTAGCTGCTGCAGAAGCAGCGGTTGGTTTGGCGATTGTACTTGCAATTTATCGCAACCGCGATACTGTTGATATGGAGCAGTTTAATCTCCTTAAGTGGTAATTTTAGGTGGACCTAAAGCAGGTAATTATTGCCTACAAGGCACGGGATTCCCAAGCTAAACGCTGGGCAGAAAAGTGTGCCTCCCAATTGGAAGAACGCCACTGTCAAGTCATGATTGGACCGAGTGGACCAAAGGATAATCCCTATCCGGTATTTTTGGCATCAGCAACCCAATCAATAGACTTGGCAGTTGTGCTTGGCGGTGATGGTACGGTTTTAACTGGAGCCAGACATTTAGCCCCGGCTGGCATTCCTATTTTGGCCGTAAATGTGGGAGGTCATTTGGGATTTTTAACAGAATCCGTTGAAGAATTTCAGAACACAGAAGAAGTTTGGGATAGATTATCGGATGACCGCTATGCCATACAACGGCGAATGATGTTGTATTCTGCGGTCTATGAAGGACAAGGTAATCATTTAGAACCAGTAACAGAGCGTTATTTGGCTTTAAATGAAATTTGTATTAAACCTGCATCTGCCGACCGAATGATTACATCGGTTTTGGAAATGGAAATCGATGGGGAAATAGTTGACCAGTATCAAGGAGATGGGCTGATAATTTCTACTCCTACTGGTTCAACTGGTTATACGGTTTCTGCTAATGGTCCAATTATGCATGATGGTATGGAAGCGCTCACTATCACGCCTATTTGTCCCATGAGTCTTTCCAGTCGCCCAATTGTATTACCTCCTGGCTCTGTTGTTAGTATTTGGCCATTAGGTGATTACGATTTGAGTACTAAGTTGTGGACGGATAGCATACTGGCGACTTCGATTTGGCCGGGACATCGGGTAGATGTACGTATGGCAGATTGTCGGGCTAAGTTTATTATTTTACGTGAAAACTATTCCTATTATCAGACGTTACGTGAGAAACTGCTTTGGGCAGGTACAAGAGTGCGCTACAACAGCAGGAATCATGTGAATTAGGGGTTGGGGATTGGGGATTAGGTATTAGCGTTAGCGCCTAGCGGCTAGCGGAAGCGTACTGTAAGTATTGCGTAACGGATCCGTAGGTAGCGCAGCTATAGTTATTGCGTGGCGTCAGCCATATAGGTATTAGCGATTGGGAAGAAAGAAATTACCAATTACCAATTACCAATTACCAATTACCAATTACCCATTACCCAATCGCCAGTCGCTAATCCCCAATCCCTCTACGAAACCGGAAACTGACCGGGTATAACGTTAATATTCAAGTTGCGACCGTTGCGGTTCACTTCTAAATCGACATTACCGCCAACGGAAGTTTTTTCTACCTGCTGTTGTAGCTGATCTGCGGTTGTAACTCTTCTACCATCAATTTGCTGAATTACATCGCCTGTTCTCAAACCAGCTCTTGCTGCGGGAGAGTTACTGGCGACATCTAAAATTAAAACCCCTTCATTAGCTGTGACCCGCAGGTTTACCTCTTGGGTCAAATCTTCTACAACGCCCGGTGTCAGTGTAGCCATACTAATTCCTAGGTAGGGATGTTGAACCTGTTCGCCAGCAATTAACTGATTGGCGATGGTACGGGCTCTGTTGATGGGAATTGCAAATCCTAATCCCTGGGCGCGTCCAATAATTGCTGTATTAATACCTATTACTTCGCCTCTTTGATTTAACAGTGGTCCACCAGAATTTCCTGGATTGATTGCAGCATCGGTTTGAATGAAGCGGAGACGTTTATCTGGAGTACCAACTAAGCCACTAGAACGTCCTGTTCCACTTATGATACCTGCAGTTACGGAATTGTCTAAACCAAGGGGATTACCAATTGCGATCGCCCATTCCCCTGGTTTCAAGGTGTCAGAATTTCCTAACTGTACACTTGGTAGATTATTGGCAGAAATTTTGACTACAGCCAAATCTGTTAGTTTGTCTCTACCTAAAACTCGTCCGTTAAAACTGCGACCATCACTTAGAGTTACTCTAACTCTACTAGTGCCATCAACAACATGGGCATTGGTTAGTAATGTACCGTTTGAATCAATGATAAAACCTGAACCAACACCACGCTGACCTCTACGACCGCTTCGTCTTCCAAGCCTTGTTCCACCAGAATCAATTCTTACAACTGCTGGACCAGTTTTCTCTACTGCTGTTGCAATAAAGTTAGAAGGTACTCCCTGTGTTGTATTTAACTGAGCAACGGACTGTTGTGGTTGGGCAATTGTAGGTAAAAGTTGAGTTACTGGTAAACTAAAAGCTGCTCCAGTAACAAATACGGATGCAAGAGTGAGTGTTTGTGGTAAGGAGAATTTGGGAGCCATGGGTTTTTATTTCAGTTATCAGTTAACAGTTAGCAGTTAACAGTTAGCAGTTAACAGTTATCAGTTGAGAGTTGACTATTCTTGTTTATTCACTGTTAGTTGCGATATATCAAGATTTTTTATGTTACTTTGGATGACTAAGTGCAAATTAAAATACTTTGATTTGTGGATGTTTGGTGTGTAGTTTTTTGATGTGTGAATTATTTTTTAATGTGTGAATTATTTACAAAAATGACATAATTTGAAAAAAAATTAGCAGAATTCAATATTGTGCTTAAATTCAGGAGTTTGCATTTAAAATTGTTTAAGACTTATTACTTTTAGTTTTACAAGCAAATATGACACAAAAGTGTCAGCGCAACGGTACTAGTGTCTTAAAATTATTACGTTATAGTATATTTTGTAACTTTAATAAATGTTTTTGACATAAATTACTCTTCAAATAACTGCTGCCTATGATGTGATTATAGGTATTCAAGCTTAGCAGTATATGAGAATCGACTGAGTTTTCTATAAACTTTTTCTTCAATAGTGAAGGTTAGCCGGGGATGGCGATTATAGGTGGATCTGTGTCCCAAAAATAATAATATGATTTTCCAGATATCCTCTAAAAAGATTTTGGGTTATGTATAGTTAATTTTTGGGGGTGTAATCTTTGGATATTTTGATTAACGGTTACAGTGTTTAAGCTTTGAGACCAATTGCCAAAATAGCTCAATATAATTCCAAATAAAATAATCGTACCGCCAATTAATTGAGCGGGAGTAGGTATTTCTCGCAAAATAACATAAGCTGCAAAAATTGCTGCAATTGGGTTAAATGCTCCGGCGATCGCAATCATGGAACTACTAAATTTCTTTAAGCCTTTAAACCAAAATGTTTGACCAAATCCAACAATTATTGCTCCATAAATTAACATCCATTGCCATCAAAAAGGCGAAAAGATTGATTCGCTAAAATGATTTGTGCTGCGAATAGATAAAACGGCAAATAAAAAAATTAGAGTTGATAGTGTGGTACGGCACCCTACAATCTACATTTTTATTGAAATTGATTTTTTACTTGCTCGAAGGGTAAATACAAAGTTGACTCAATTTCTTCTCTGACGGCACGGGTGACATAGCCATTATCTAAGCAATCTAATAGTAGATTATTGGCATTAAGGTACTTTTCAAGATTTTTCTTTTCTTCTTCATTGAACTCCCATTTATGTGCAATATCACGATGCTTAATCATTACATTTCTCAATTGATTTGACCAAGATTGACCGTGCTCAAGCCACCAATACATAATTGTTTCCGTATCGTTGTCTTCCTGTGGTAATTGCTTTTTCAAATCTTGTAATGCTTCACTCAATCCTTTAGTAATCTCAAGCTCAATATATCTGTTGAGATCTTGACTCAGGTCTCGATTTAGGTAGATGCTTAGGTCTCGTCTGAGTTCTGGGCTAAGATCTTGACTCAGGTCTGGACTAAGATATCGACTGAGGTCCTTCTTGAGGTTTTGACTGAGATTAAGCCTGAAATCTTGGCTAAAGTCTCGAATAAGGTCTCGATTGAGGTAGCAACTAAGATCTCGAGTGAGGTTGAATCTGGGATATTGATTGAGATTGAGGTTCAGGTTAAGGCTTAGGTTAAGATAACAAGCTCTAACTACAGCTGGTTTGTGGCTTGTTTTCACAGAACTAGCTTTTCTACTAACCCAAGCAAGAAATTCCTGCACCTTTTCGTCTATTACTAATATTCTATCTACTTGCTGTTTAATTAACTTTAACAGTTCATTTGTATTGGATAGCATCCCTGATGTCAGCACAAAAACTTCTCGCCAACGTTTTTCTGTAATATGCTTGACCAAATCTGATAGTGTTTGCTGACTAACAATTTTTCTTGCCGTAAAGTATTCTTGAAACGTCAAATGAGAAAATGAATATATACCTATTGCGCGTTCTACAAGTAATCCATGTTGAGCTTCGATAGATTTCAAGACTGCTTCACTATCAAGATGCAACTTTTCAGTTTCAGTTGGTGCGTCTGGTAAATTACTGATGTAATCAGCAATGTAATTTTCTACAATTCTTTGCTTGAAAAAATATTTTTTCTCACTAAAGGTGTTAAAAGCAACCTGACTGAGCAAATCTTCCTTTCGTTTTACAAAAAGTTGCTTGTAGACCTGTTGTCGGTAAATTTGGCGTTTATCATCCCATTTTCGAAGTAGAGTTTCAGTTGCTCGTTTGTACAACTCAGCACGGTCCTTAGGAAAATTTCTAGAGTCTTCAAATTCTAGACAAAGAAGAGTTAACAATAAAGGACTGGTTGCTAATTCTTTGATCTGCGGATCCTCTTCCAGTTGTTGGATAAAATCATTGGCATAATCCAATCTTTTTATTTCAAACCAGCAGTTAGCAAATTTCTGAATTTGCTCATCTTCAAAATCAGCGACTTCTACCTCAGTAAATTGAGTAAACGTATACTCTCTAGCTGCAATACGACAGGTTATAACAAATTGAGACGAGTTAAATTGCTGGGAAAACTCTTGAATTTGCGTAATGATGCGAACGCTATCTTCTTCTCGAACTTCATCTAAACCATCCAGCAACACCAATGCTCGACCTGCTTTCAATATTTGCTGTACTTTGGTTGGAGCTTCTGTCACCCCACATTTATCTAACCACTTAGAAATATAATCCAGCAAACCAGGTTCGTCTTGTGTTTCCGCGAATTGCTTGAGGGGAATAAATATAGGGACGTAATTTTTCAGTAAACCTCCTGTGCTGCACTGCATTGATAAGTATTTAAGGAAGGTAGTTTTTCCTGCTCCCGGCTTACCCAATACCATCAACTTTTTGTAATCTTGTACCGCTTTCAATCCTTCTAGTCGCTCCTCTTTCACTTTATTCAAGCAAAAGCGGTCAAAATTTTCCAAGTTTAAGTCTTCTGAAAGCTTCTTTAATTCAAGTCGCCTACGCCCTGTAATTTTCTCCAGAATGTTGACTTGAGTATAAATACTACCTAAATCAATTGGCTGGGTCATGTCCAAAACCCTTATGGTACCGCAAGATTGTTCAATATCAGCCTTTATCTTTTGTCTTATATCCTGCACTAAAGTATCGATGTCGGGGAAATTATTTTGAGGTTCACATATTTCATTCCACTTCAGATTAAGTTTGTCGCAAATTTCTTCAAAAATGTAGCGATCTACAGTTTTACGGTTAAAAAATTTGTTGATCGTTGAGCGATGTTTTTCCAAAGATTCTGCTAAAGCTGTTTGAGTTAGTTCATTACGGCGTAAAGCCTTATTTGCTTTTTCAATCCCTTCTGGTGATGCTTTGAAACCTCTAGCCATGAACTAATCTATCCATTAACTAAATGAATTTGATGAAAATATTTGAATGACTCTACTTAGATATTTTATTAATAAAGATTTTATTAAGAAAGTGTTTAAATAACTCAGTATGAAGACTTAAATCCTTAATTTATGTCTTTTACAGTATTTTATGAATGCATTTTTTATACTTTTACCCAAATTAATTAGTTTTTTATACTTAAATTTTTAATATCTAACTCTCATTTAGAGTAAGACACAACTAATACAAAATCATAAGTTACAGCGACATTCAACGACACCTAACGACACCTCTAACGACACCTCTAACGACACCTCTAATGCATATTGATAAGTAAGAGTTACCAAGACATTAATGAGCAATAAGAACAAAGTAAAAATTAACAGAGTATTCCAGCTAGTTTTTTCTGCAACACTGGCAATTACCCTACTTTCCGGTGTAACTTCTATATTGTTAGCATCACAGCAAGAATTAACAGAACCACAACAACGCATACTAGAAAATTGCATTGCAACTTGGCAAACTGGTTGTGGTGCGATATTTGGGTTGCTGGGTAGTAAAGGAACGGATCTACTGGAGTCAAATAAAAATGAACGAAATTAAAGTTGGTAGTTGCACTCAAGTGCTAAAACGCAATTACCAACAGATTATTTTGCAACTAATCAACCAAACTTGATGTTACTTGCGATCTATTCTACTTAATGGGGTACTCATCTTCCCATCGGCATTACCTTTATGATTTGCAATAACTAACTCAAAACTTTCTTCATTCTTACTTGCTTGGGGCGGCTTGCCATCAGAAAAATCACGTAGTAAACCCATTAATGCAGGTACAACAGTTGGGGTCAAAATTGTAGAAAATGCTAAACCACCAGTAAGCACAATTCCCAATCCTTGATAGAGTTCTGCACCTTTCCCAGGAATTACAGCCAAAGGTAACATTCCTAACACACTAGTCCCAGCAGACATAAAGATGGGACGCAGACGGTCTTTTACTGACAAATAAAGGGAAGTATCATAATCTTTGCCTTCTTTTTGTAGGTGCAAAGCATGGTCAACTAACAGAATTGCGTTGTTAACAACAATCCCGGTAAGAATCACAAATCCTAAACCGGTAATCATGTCTAGGGGAACCACTACCCCAGGAATGGAGTTAGCAATTACCAAACTTAAAAGTGCGCCGGTAATACCCATGGGGACTGTCGCCATAATTAATACTGGATAGGTAAAGGAACGATATAAGGCGACTAGTAATAAATAGGTAATTACTAAAGATAAAACAAAAGTTGAGCCTAATTGAAACAAGGTTTCCGATAACACATCTGCAGAACCAGCCAGTTCGAGGCGAAAACCTGCTGGTAAAGTTTGGCGCAGGGGGTCGAGAATTTGCTCTTCGGTTTGTTCGATTAACTGACCCAGAGGTGCTTCTCGGGCTAAACGCACGGTGAGAGTTAGCGATCGCTCTAAATCCACATGGTTAATTGCATCTGGTCCCGTAGCTTCGACGACATCGGCGACGTCTGCAAGTTGCACTTGGCGACCATTACCAATATTTAAAGGTAATTGACGCAGTTGTTCTGGTGTTTCAACGAATGTATCTTGTAACTCAACAGTAACATCTAACTCTCGACGACCGTCGGTAAACTCGGAAGCGCGCAAACCTCCCAATGCAGCTTCGACGATCGCTCCTAAATCTGCTTCCGAAAGTCCCACTTCTGCTAAACGTTCTCGATTGGGAACAACTTGAAGTTCTGGTGCTCCGGTGACAAAGTTAGAACGGACATTTTGCACCCCAGTTAGTCCCCTTAATTGCTGCATTAATTTTTGCTGCAATTGATTTAACTGTTCCAGGTCTTGTCCAATCAGGTTAACTTCAAATTCTTTACCGGGGTCTCGGAAAATTGATACACGTCGAGGAACGAGAAAACGATAACCAGGGAAATTACTACTCGCTGCACGCATGCGATCGACTAATTCGTCGAGTTTTCTCCCCGTTGCTTCCTCGGGTTTAACAAAAGCTGCAATTGCTCTGAGTCCGTTGCGATGGACATATAGCGATCGCATTACTTCTGGTTGTTCGCTAACAAAATCCCTTGCTCCTTGAGAAAGTCTGATAGCTTCGGGAATACTGGTTCCAGGGAATGGTTCAGACAACCACAAAATTAGATTGCGGTTTCCTTCGGGTAGATAATCTGCGGGTGGGAGTAATTGAAAACTAATAAATAACAACGCGATCGGAATTGTTAAAACTACCAAGCGTCTACCTTTGCGTTTTTCACCAATCGACCAACCCACAGTTAAAAGTAAAAACTTCTCTAACTTGCGTTGGAAGAATAGAAACCCGGTTGAGGTTTTAATGACAGCTTTTTCAAGTAAGTTTTTAGTTTTAATTTTAGTTTTAATTTGATTTATATTTACCTTCCCATGTTGATTATTTCCCATTCCCTGAAGGATTCGTTCTGCTTCTGCTGGATTGAGGAATAATCCCGACAACATTGGAACTAGGGTTAATGCAGCAAACAGAGAAAACATCACCGAAGCTGAAAGGGCGATACCAATATCAAAAAATAACTGTCCCGCTTCACCTGTAACTAAGATAATCGGAGCAAATACAGCTACAGTTGTTAAAGTCGAAGCTAACATCGCTCCACCAACTTCTTGAGTTCCTTCGATTGCAGCTTTAACTGGAGATTTACCCCGTTGCATATGGGTAAAGACATTTTCCAATACCACGATCGCATTATCTACAACCATCCCCACAGCAAAAGCTAACCCAGCTAAGCTAATCACATTGAGCGATCGCCCTAATAAGGAAAAGACAATAAAAACTGTGATTAATGTAGTGGGAATGGTAATTGCAATTACTGCAACCGTTCGCAGCGAACCCAAAAATAATACTAATACTAAAGCTGCAAGGACAGCCCCCATCATCAAATTACCTTGGACAAAGGAGATGGATTCATTAATATAGTCATTTTCGTCATAGGGGATATCAAAGGTAATACCTTCTCCCTCACGATCAAATCGAGCTTCTAAATCCTTGAGAGCTTGACGAATCCCTTTAGAGATTTCTGGTACATTTGCATTAGGTTGACGAATAATTCCTGTAGCTACCGCAGGTTCATTATTACGAATTAAGGCGCGGTCTTGAATACCCCGACCGATCCGAGCTTGAGCAACATCTCGAAGATAAACCGTTCCCGACTCATCCCGTCTTAAAATAAAATCTTCTAATTGTTTAACATCTGTCGAACGGCTAACTGTACGAACTCGATATTCCCTTCGTCCCAACACTAAGGGACCACCCCGAATATCTCTGTTATTACTACGCAGCGCATTGACTACATCACCAATTCTCAAATTGCGATCCGCTAAAGCTTTGGGGTCAACAATCACTTCAACTTCTCTTTCCCTTCCCCCAGAAATCAGAAACTGACCGACCCCTTGAACCTGTCGAAACCTAGGAATAACCACATCATCAACTAGGTCGCGGTAATGGTTGTCATCAGGAGTAAAACCTTCCTTGGGAGTCAGAATTACCCACATCATGGGGCTACTGCTACCACTAACAATCTCTACATCAGATTCACCAGCTTCTTCGGGGAGTTGTTCTACCTGTTGGAGTTTATTCAAAACATCCACCAAGCGCTGATTGATATCAATATCCCAGTTAAATTCTAAGTTGATAGTGCTAATACCAGAAGAACTACTACTAGTAACTTCTTGTATTCCCTGAACCTCTTGTAATCTTTCTTCAATGGGACGAGTAATTAATTCTTCAACTTCAGTGGGACTTGCACCAGAATAAGGAGTAGTAATAGTAATTTCCGGACGTTCTCCACCCGGTCGTAACTCTAGGGGTAGGTTTAATAAAGATAGAGTTCCGAATAAAGCCAAAATACAGAATAGAACAAAAGTTCCATGTCGCCAACGGACAGCAGTTTTGATGAAGTTCATCGGTTTGGAGTAATGAGTAATGAGTAATGAGTAATGAGTGAGGAGTAATGAGTAATGAGTAAGGAGTAAGGAGTAAGGAGTAAGGAGTAAGGAGTAATGAGTAAGGAGTAATGAGTAAGGAATAATTAATAGATACCCAATCCCTAATCGCCTATCGCCTATCGCCTATCTCTACAAAGGCTTGATCGCTGCACCATCTCTAAGTCCATCCCCGCCTTTTAATACGATGGGTTTACCATTTTGTAGCTCATTACTAGCGATCGCTACTTGTTCGCCCATATCTGCAACCATTTCTACCTCAAGCTGTTTTGCTTGACCATTCTCTACAGCAAATACAAACCATTGGTTTTGTCTTCTGGTTAATGCGTCGCGGGAAACAACAAAACTTGGTGTATTTCCAGGTAGTTCTAAATTCGCTGAGATTGCCATTCCGGGTAATAATCCTTGAGGTGGATTATCCAACCTTACCCTCACTCGCTGTCGTCTGGATGCTGCTTCTGCTGAAGGTACTACACCTGTAATTGTGGCATTTCCCTGCCATTGTGGAAGTGCACGAGCGGTCAATACAACTCTACTTCCCGATGGAACTCTACCACTCAAATTTTCTGGTAGCTCCAAGAAAACATCAAGTCTTTCTCCTGCAACTAAGGTAAGAATTTCATCACCTGTTTCTACATAGTCACCGGGACTAACTTGTCTTTCCAAAGCAACTCCACCGGAACCTGCTTTGATATTTGTACGTTCTAATGCTAACTTCGCTTGATTCACCGCTGCTACTGCTGCAGTCATATTCGCCCGTTGTGCTGCAATTTCTTCCCGGGTGGGACCTGCTTTTGCTTCTGCTAATTCTGCTTCAGCTTCTAATCGTTCTCCCCTTCGATCATCAACTGTTGTTCGAGCTTGGACTAAAACCCTTTCGGCGATCGCACCTTCTTTGACTAATTCGCTTTGACGTTGAAAGTTATCTATAGCTTCCTGTTCCCGTGCTTTTGCAGAACGTACTGCAGCTTGACGTTGAGCAATAATTTCTGGTCGAGTACCAACTTCCAAGCGAGCTAGATTATTTCGCTGTTGTGCTAGCTGAGCTTGAGCTTGAGATAGGGCTAACTTTTGATCAGCATCATCAATGACTGCAATTGTCATTCCTGGAGTTATGCGATCGCCTGCTTGTTTCAATACTTGGGTGATTACACCTTCTGTTTGCGCCCTAATTGTTGCTCTTTGAGGAGACTCCACTTGACCTAAAAGCTGAATCCTTCTCGTTGAATTACCCCTTGCTAATCGGGTAACTTCCACTGGTCGAGGTGGTGGTGTTTGCGCTGCATTTGCAATAGGTTCTGGCGTTTGCTTTAAGGGAGATATAAAACCCCATAAAGCAAATCCATTAGCCGCAATAGATAACAATAACATCATCCATAACCAAGACTTTCCTGATTTTTGAGTAGGGTATGACGACTGTTTTTGTTCTATTTGATTTACATCCACAGAAATATCAGAAGAATTAATATCAGAAGAACTATCTGAGTTAGTTTCTGTCTGAGGTTCTGGCTGTTTATCTAAAACAATATCTGATGGTTGCAGTTCATTCATGGTTTTTAGTTGGGTAATGGGGGGGTAGCAAGGAAAACTTAAAACTGAACAGTCAACTCTTGAATTATTAATACTCAAGATTAATACTCAAGTAATTGATATTTGATTTATTCACATTTAATTACTTGGGATGCAATTTATTAAGATTTGAAAATTTTATGCATACCAGTCGGTATGTCAATGGTTAAAAAATTTAGGTTAAAGGCATTTAGATTAAAGAAATTAGTTTTTAATACCCAGTATTCTTAAAAGCCCAGGTCTCAGGTCTGTTTTAACAATTTTTAAATCATTTTTAACTCTTCCTAAGGTTAGAACTCCCTGTACAAATTCATACATATAAAGAGCTATTTTCACTGAATCTAGATTTTGCTCGACAATACCCTCTCTTTGTGCATCAGCAACAAGAGAAGTAAAGTATTTGGTCATGCGATCAATAATTTCAATAGATAGATTTTTGAGTTTATCCTCAGTTGTACTTTGTCCGCTAGAGATGAAGGGACAACCAACAACATGTCCGCTCTGAGCTAATTTATTCTCCTGCATGGAAATGATTAGATCGCAATAGTTGTGAACTCTTTCCACGGCAGAATTCTGGGATGAAAAAACTCGGTCAAAATCAACTCTAACACGTTGCCAATGCTCTTCAAAAGCAGCAGTTGCTAAGTCAGCCTTTGACTTAAAGTAGTGATAAAAAGCACCTTTTGTCACACCTGCTTGAGCACAAATTTGAACAATTCCGACCGAATCATAATTACTTTGCCATATCAAGTGAAGCGCTGTCTCTAACAGCTTTTGTTTAGTTTCTCTTTGTTCTATTAGCCTTGATGTTGCCATACCATGAAAATAAACATGTATGACTACATCATACATACCAGTTGGTATGTTGGCAAATAGGTTAGGAAATCGAGAATAAATACCCGCGACTGTAGTAGGAGTTTGTTTAATTGAGTGAGTGCGAGAAGTGTGAGAAGAGGAAGAGATATTTTTTACAGGTAATTTTAAGGTAGGAAAGGACTAGTTAGTACAAAAATCATCAAGTAAAAATTTACTAACGACCAATGACCAATGACCAATTACCAATTACCAATTATTTTTGAGAAGAACGCAAATTATTTGGAATATTCTCAGGGATAGTCCACTGGTAAAGCGTATATGTACGACCATTATTAGCCTTTACCTGTTCTTCTCGTTCTGGTTTCCAGTCACCCATATTAAAAGCATGGGAAACAACGCGAGTACCAGGTTTAAGTTCCTCAAATAACTTGGGTCGGAGCTTTAAGTTAACATCAGGAAGTAAGTAAAGGGTAACCACATTTGCACCCCTCAAATCAGTCTTAAACAAATCTTGTTGTAAAAACTCAACACGGTCGGAAACACCAGCTTTTTCCGCATTTTCTCGACTTTGCTTAACTAAATCTGGGTTAATTTCTACACCGACAGCACGCTTAGCAGCATATTTTTGTACAGCGGTAATAGGAATTCGACCATCACCACTACCCAAATCAAAAACAACATCCCCATTGGAAACATTAGCCATTTTCAACATTTGCTCAACAACTTCATTTGGTGTTGGAACAAAAGGAACATCAGCTTTAGTTTTTTTAACTTCTACAACAGGAGCAGATGATGCTTGTTCGGTAGTTTGATTTTGAGCTTGTGCGTTTGGTTTGCAACCAACAACACCAAGGGATAATACCCCAGCACTGACAAAAACTAACTTCTTAATGTGGCGTACATGCATAATAATTTTCTCCTTCTTAGTTTTGTCTCAGAATTCAGGAGTCAGAAGTAACTTCTAATATCAATACCTACAGTACGCAATAAATAAGTAACCTATAGTAGGCTGTAGCTAGCCGCTAACACAATAGACCGCGTTCTTCACGAACATTGTTGTAGCACTAATTAAATGTCCTAACCCTATTAATTAGTATTGTAGAAGTCATAAGTAAATAATTAATTGCACCTCTGAAATACTATCTTTAATAAAGTCAACTTTTAAACGCATCCCGTAAGATTCTGGCATTAATCATAAACTAATTGCTAGCGACGAGAAGATATAAATAGTAGTGGTATTCCAGTCAAAACAACTCCTACACCGAACAGAGAACCTACTCCGGTATAAGCAAGACTAGAGTAAAGTAAATAAGCACAAGTCATGCAAAATAATATGGGTGTTATGGGATAAAAAGGAACCCGGAAAGCTCTATCCACAGCTTTTTCACGAATTCTCAATACGATCAGAGATAAGCCAGAGAGTAGAAAAAAGAACCAGAAAACTGGAGCGGTATAATCTACCATTGACTCAAAACCCTTACGCGTTAGAGTTCCTAATATCACTAACCCTAAAGCAAAAGTTCCTTGAACTATATATGCATTAATTGGTGTATTGGTACGATTTCCTAAACCTCCAAGAAAAGAAAATAACGGAAAATCACGACCCAAAGCATAACTGCTACGACCTCCAGTAAAAATTGTGGCATTGAGTGCACCTAAAGCAGAAATTGCAATTAATGAACTAATAAACGCAGCACCTGGTTCTCCAAAAGCACGACGCATCAAATCTGCTGCAACAGCTTTGGAAGCTTCCATCCCAGCAATTCCCAAACCCTGTATATAAGCCAGGTTGATTAACAAGTAAATTGCTGTAATGATGCCAATACTCCACATGAGCGATCGCACCATATTGCGTTGAGCATTTTTCAAATCTGCGGAGATAAAAGCAGCTTCATTCCAGCCACCATAACTCAACAATACGAAAACCAATCCCAAACCTAAATTTAAATCATTGGAAGATGGCTCGATACTAGTTGCTTGTGCAGGAGTAAAACGGAAAGCCAAACCCAAACCAACAATTGTCACTAGGATTAAACCCAGAATTTTTATTGCTGTTAACCAATTTTGCGTCCACTTTCCTTGGGTAATACCAGCAATATTTAACCCAGTTAATACTACAATCGCGACACAAGCATATATGGAAGAAGAGCGATTGCCAAAACCCCATATCTGTGCTGTATAGTCACCAAATACAAAGGCTAAAAGTGCAATTGAACCGGTTTGGACGACAGTTAAGCGCGACCAAGCGAACAAAAAGCTAATCCACGAACCAAAAGCACGCTGTAAATAGTAGTAACTACCTCCTGGATGGGGATATGCTGTAGCTAACTCCGCAAAACACAAAGCTCCGACAAAAGATATAACGCCACCCAAAAACCATAAGCCAAGAGCCATTCCCGAATTGTTGACATTAGCTGCAACTAGAGAGGGGGTTTGAAAAATACCCACCCCAATAACAATACCGACAATGATTGCAACTGCATCCAATAATCCTAGCGCCGGTAATGGTGCTTTTCCTTGCTTAGAATCTGAAGAAGCTGCAAAACTTTCATCTAGTTCATTCATGTTAGTACCACCCTTATTAGACGAATTTTGTTTGATACTAACTTCCTATATACCTAGATAAAAAAATTCCCAGGAATGGAACATAAATCCAATTGATTCGGCACAATAGTTTTTGGTTCATTCACACCCACCCCTTAAATTTGTTTTGTCAATTATCCCAAATAAATATGACGAGAAAGTGACAGATTTATAGTCACAACTCAATTCAGACTCAAACAGCTTATAAAATAAATGTCAACTTTTTAACAAAAAAATAATAATAAACTGAAATATTAGATTTCTCAACCTTTCTAAAATAATTGAAGTTAAGTTCGATAAGCATAAACTCTATTCTTGAAAACACTCATAATTTTATACACGTGATTTTAATCTTGCTAGTTAATTATGCTGTGGAATTTTTTTCTTTGATTTAATTAAGTTTTTTGACGAAGAGAGTAATTTCAAAAGTGGTACCTTCTCCAACAGTACTATCTACGCTAATTTGCCCATCATGGGCTTGAATAATTTGTTGGACTATCGCAAGTCCTAAACCAAAGCCACCAGACGATCTAGTTCTTGATGTATCAACCCGATAAAAGCGCTCAAAAATGTGAGGTAGATTTTCTTGTGGAATTCCAATTCCATTATCTTTTACTTTGATCAATACCCGGCGTGATTGAATAACAAGTTCTAATTTAACGCTTCCTCCTTGAGGAGTATATTTAAAAGCATTGTCTAATAAATTTTTAATTGCATGGCGCAAAAGGTCTGCATCTACTTTTAAATTAATTGGTGGAGATGGGAAATCAGTAATAAAATTTAATTCTTCAGTTTTAGCAATGGAATCATATTGAGTAGCTAATTCCTTGAAAATGTTCACAAGTTCGCAATTTTGTAAATCTTGCGGGTTTAATTTTCCTTCATGGCGAGCTAAGAATAATAAATTACTAATGAGGGTACTCATAGTTTTGGAAATATCGACAATATTTTCCAATCTTTGACGTGGTTGTTCTGCATTATTCTCTGGAGCAAGCAAACCAACTTGAGCATTACTCAAAATAGCTGCAACAGGTGCTCTTAACTCATGGGATGCATCAGCAGTAAAACGTTGTAACTGTTCGTAAGAGCGTTTTGTAGGTTCCATAGCCAAACCGCCAAGATACCAACCAACTACACCAATAAAACCAAGGGTTATTGGTATTCCTAAGGAAAATAATAAGCGCTCCTTTTCTAGTTCTTCTTGTACTGATTTTAATGATTGTGCAACTTGTAAATAACCAATTAACTGTTCGTTTGCTTTAATTTCTAAAGTTAGCTCGCGTTTAAATTTTATTTTTGGAATTAAGTGAGATTGATGATATTTAACAGTTCGCGAACCTGGCGATCCAGTTAATTTGAAATTACATGAATAGTCATCATGAGAATTTTTCAATATCCCATGACGGTCGTACCAACAGATATGTTTAATTCCATTATTTAGGTGCCATTTCCTTCTATAATTAAATTCCCAGTCATCTTCTTGCTTAATATATTCGGTTCTTTTAGTTATCTTTTCGGTTTCTGACCTGAGTTCTTTATCAAATTTCGAGATTTGATCTTCTAGGCTGAAGAAGTAAATAACAGAACTAAAGACAATCAGAATTAAACCCATCGGTAAAGTAAACAGATAGGTCAAACGACGACGACTGCGAGTAAACATGATTATTTTGGGTTGTTGATTATTAACTGTTAATGGGTAATTGATAATTGGTAATTGGTAATTGGTAATTGGTAATTTTTTAATTCTTACTCCTTACTCCTGTAGAGACGTAGCAGAGGCTTCGCCGACGCCGTAGGCTCTGCTACGTCTCTACGACTTCTTACTCATTACTTATTACTCATTACTTATTCATCCAGGGGGGTATTCAAGCGATAACCCATACCATATATAGTTTCCAAACAATCCTTAACCCCTACAGACTCTAAACGGTGTCGCAATCTTCTTACTAAAGTACTGACAGCATTACTTTCTGGGTGCGTACCCCATTCCCACAGTGTTTGTTCGATTTGGTCACGTGATAATACTTGCTTTGGGTGACGCATTAAATATTCCATAAACTGAAATTCACGGGTAGATAATTGCACCCGCGCTTCTCCCCTTTGCAAAACTAAACTATGGAGATGTAATTCCAAATCACCTAGTTTAAGGGTATCACCCTGCCATAGTGGCGATCGCCGCCCCAAAGCACGAACTCTTGCCAATAATTCTATTACATCTACAGGTTTAACCAGGTAGTCATCTGCACCAGCATCTAAACCCGTAACTTTATCTTTGGTAGTATCTTTAGCTGTTAACATCAGTACTGGTGAAGTTTTACCGGTCTTGCGGTAATTATTACATAATGTAATACCACTAACATTAGGTAGCATCCAATCTAAAATTAATAGGTCGTATTCTTTTTGAGCCAGTAATAATTGGGCTGTTTCCCCATCTTCAACAGCATCAACAATATGTCCAACTCCCGATAAAGCCGCATGGAGTGGCTCTAACTGCCTGGGATCGTCTTCTACCAGTAGAATTATCATAGATATGATTGTTTGCTCGGATACTTGGTTGGGAATATTTCTCTAATTTTTAGAATAATGCTTCAATCTCGATGGTTACATTTAATGAAATATTTTCAATATTTCAGGTTAGAGTTTTGGTTGTCATTACCACTATTAGGACTAGTTTTTTGGTTTTTTTGTGGTTGGATGACACAAGAACTTTTAATTAATTTATCTAATGAGGATGTCAAGCTAGAAGTATCTGTTAAGCCACAGAGTAAATCGTATTTACAACAGTTCTCATCAATTGTGTTAAAGGTTGATTCTGGGAAAGGTTTTTCCACGGTGACAGCAACAAAACAAATCAGAGGTGAAAAAACTAGAGGTGTGAAGAAAATAGAATTTCAACTGTTTACCACTGACTTACAAGAAATAGAAGTAGAAATTGCTAAAGAACTAGAATTACCACCAAGAAAAGTCAGAAAATTACTTGTGAATTGATTAAATTTGCCATTTTTTAAGAATTTATTAATTTTTTATCCCCAACCCCTAACACTCAACTTCTAACAACCATTAATAAATTTCTTCAATGTTTTACTGCATTTTGGTAAGTTAATAAATAATGAAGAAAATCGCAGTAAAGCACACAAGGTGTTATTTTGAGCAAGCAAAATCAGGGTATCTCTGCCCACGGTGGTCAGTTGGTTAATCGTGTTGCGACACCAGAACAAAAACAAGAGTTTGTTTCTAAAGCTGAATATTTACCGCGAGTTCAACTTGACGCAAGAGCGGTTTCCGACCTGGAAATGATTGCGATTGGCGGCTTTAGTCCTTTAACTGGTTTTATGAACCAAGCGGACTACGATCAAGTCGTAACTGAAATGCGATTGGCTGATGGTACTGTATGGTCAATTCCAATTACCCTGTCAGTTACGGAAGAAGTAGCCGCAGAACTGGAAGAAGGTAGCTACATTCGCCTTGACGATCCTAGCGGTCAGTATATTGGGGTACTACAACTAAGTGAAAAGTATCACTACGACAAAAAGCGAGAAGCAATTAATGTTTATGGTACCGACGAAGAAAAACATCCTGGTGTAAAGGTAGTTTACAATCAAGGTTCTGTAAATTTAGCAGGTGATGTGTGGCTATTGCAACGCGACCCCCATCCCCAGTTTCCTAAGTATCAAATTGATCCTGCCGAATCTCGGAAAATGTTTTTGGAAAAGGGTTGGAAAACCGTTGTTGGCTTCCAAACTCGTAATCCCATCCACCGTGCCCATGAGTATATCCAAAAATGCGCTCTAGAAACTGTTGATGGCTTATTTCTACATCCATTGGTCGGAGCAACGAAATCAGACGATATTCCGGCTGACGTGCGGATGCGCTGCTACGAAATTTTATTGGAAGGATATTATCCTGTAAATCGAGTAATTTTGGCGATTAATCCAGCTGCAATGCGGTATGCTGGTCCTAGAGAAGCAATTTTCCACGCCTTAGTTCGGAAGAATTATGGTTGTACCCATTTCATTGTTGGGCGCGATCATGCTGGGGTGGGTGATTATTATGGCACTTATGATGCTCAACATATTTTCGATGAATTTTCTCCCGAAGAATTGGGGATCGTGCCAATGAAATTTGAGCATGCCTTCTTCTGCAGGCGCACCAAACAGATGGCAACATCTAAGACTAGTCCTAGTAATCCAGAAGAGCGGATTCACCTCTCTGGAACTAAGGTACGGGAAATGTTGCGTCGTGGAGATTCACCACCAGCAGAGTTTTCCCGTCCGGAGGTAGCGGCAGAATTGGTTAGGGCGATGCAAGTAGCAATTAATGCTTAAATAAAAATCTGCTACAAAAACAGTATATTGTCTGGCTTTACACGACAGACTACAGCCCTTTAAGCTGATACCTGATAGATTGAGGGCACAGAAGCTGGATGATGAAGCGGCGCGCGTTTTTGCAACGGTTTGGCTCTATACTTGCGGCGGTGGGGATAGCTGAAGCTGAATGGTTATCCTGGGGGAATCCCTACTATCAAGCTTTGGCACAACCCACATCGCGAAAGTTAGCTTTATTGGTTGGTATCAATCAATATCCAAACATTCCCCCACTAGGTGGTTGTCTAACGGATCTGGAATTACAAAAAGAACTTTTAATTAATCGATTTGGTTTCCAGGCGTCAGATATTTTATGTTTAAGTGATGAAAAAGCTACTAGGGATGGAATTGAGACAGCTTTTATCGAGCATCTCATAGATCAATCAAAAGCCGGTGATGCGGTTGTTTTTCACTTTAGTGGTTATGGCAGTCGCGTGAAACAAGGTGCATTGATTGGAACAACCGAAAATGCCCTAGTACCCGTCGATTATTCTTCGCAGAATGAAGAAACTGTTGATTATTTATTGGTAGATACGCTGTTTTTGTTATTGCGATCGCTACCAACAGAAAGCGCAATTGCAGTTTTGGATACAAGCTTTTATGCTCAGCAAGCCAACCTTCCCAATGGTTTGCTGATTCGTGCGACTGAAACTTCACCACAAGCAGCATTAGCAGAAGCAGAAGTTGATTTTCAAAAACAACTCAAAAATCGAATTGTAACCAAAGATTCCCTAGCATTAGTTGCAGCATCAACTCCCAAGCAATCAGCCAGAGAAATCTTATGTTCTGGATTTAGTGCCGGTTTATTTACCTACGCATTAACCCAATATTTATGGGAAACTGTTGAACCAAAAGCTATTCAATTCAGTCTTTCTCATTTGGGTAGTACGATTGAACGCATAGGTTCCCAACAACAACCGGTAATATTGGACGGGCAAAAAAGTCAATTTAAAGAACGAATTAGGGATAACTTACTAGCAACAAACTCTACAGGTGCAGAAGGAGCAATCACATCAGTTGAAGAAGAAGGTAAAAACTGCGAAATATTTTTAGCCGGGATACCACCACAAGTTCTTGAATGCTACGAAAATCATTCTCGGTTCAAGGTTGTTGACGATGAAGAAACCGATCTAGAATTAGTTTTGCGATCGCGCAGTGGTTTGAGAGGAAAAGCTCAAATTGCTAGCACAGATAATCGCCAAATTACCCCTTCTTTAAAAGTTGGGCAACTAATTCAAGAATCAGTCAGAATTGTATCTCGTAATATTGATTTAACCATCGCCCTGGATAATTCCTTAGAAAGAATTGAACGGGTAGATGCAACTAGTGCATTTTCGGCATTTGAGGATGTATCAACTGTAATAGCCAAAGAACAACCTGCTGACTATATTTTTGGTAAATTACCAACAGCAGATAGTAGAGATTCATCTGGTGTATCCTCAATGACATCTCCTAGTCGCTATGGGTTCTTTTCTTTGGGAGGAAAACAAATTCCCAATACCATTGGTGAAGAAGGAGAAGTAGTAAAACTTGCAGTACAGCGTTTAGCGCCGAAGTTAAAAAATTTGCTAGCAGCCAAACTGTGGCGACTTACAGATAATGAAGCTTCATCCTGTTTGCAAGTCAAAGCAAGTATGGAAATCAATAATGGTATATCACCCCGCACGGTTATGCAGCAAAAAACCGGGCGAAAGTCAGATACTCAAAAAAACTTGTCCAATCAAAGCGGCAATCGAGCTAGCATTGAAGGTATTCCCACCGTACCCATCGGTTCTAGAATGCAGTATCGCGTGCAAAATCAAGGTGAAATTCCCTTGTACTTGATTTTGCTTGGTCTAGATACCAGCAAAAATGCTGTTGCTCTCTATCCTTGGGATGAAATTGAGGAAGATGACGCTTCACAAACAAAACCAGTGCTTCGGGATATAACGATCGAGCCAGGAGAAACCCGCGTAATTCCCCAAAGCACTGCTGGATTTGAATGGGTAGCAAAAGGGTTAGTTTCTTGGTGTGAAACTCAGTTGGTTTTTAGTACTGCTCCCTTCAGCAAAAGTCTTAAAGCTTTGGAAAATAGTAAGCATTCTGGAGCTAAACAAGAACGAGTATTAGCACTGTTAAACCCATTGGAAGTAGCAGAAGCGATGCTGCTCGATTTGCATCATGCAAGTAATGACGGAGTGGATACTAGTGGTAGTAATGTTGACTCTTACATACTCAACGTTAACAATTGGGCTGGTTTGAGCTTTGTTTACCAAGTGGTTTAACTAAAATATCCCCGGTTGATAAAACCGGGGTACAAAGCGCGGATATTCTAAATTAGATAAGCAAAATTATTTATATATTTACTATTAAATTGTATTGAAAGTTATTTGTTGAGCTTTCTTTTCTTCCTCCTCCAAAAAAATATTAAATTAATTTTTCAAATACTTGTGATTACACTTCTCTAATTGTTTCGGTTCTAATTGTGTCAGCACCCTGTCTATGTTCAATGTCTAATCCATTGACTTAGATAATTTTGAAATAACAGATTCTGAATTTTGAATCTTACTTCTCCCAGACGCAGTCTGTTTTGTTAGCAAAGCGTGTCCGTAGGACATCTTCTAACTTTTGATTTTTTACTTTTGATTTTTTACTTTTGACTTTTGACTTTTGATTTTTTACTTATGTCCTACAGACACACCATGCTAATGACGACTTTTAACTTACACATAGCGCCACATTTACTTTTTCTTATGAGAGTTTGGATCTCGGTGCGGGGGTACATCAGCATAAAGCTGTTGGCGTCCGTTATGAACAATTCGCAACATATCGTCTAACTCTTGTTCGATATTTGCCAGCACATTATCCGCATAATTATCTGCACCCTGGGCTATTTCATCAGCTTCTGCGATCGCTTGACGTCGCATTTCATCAATTTCTTGCTGACAAATACGCCGTTTGCGATCGATTTCAGCAAGAGTTTCTTCCATCATTGCTTCACACTCTTGTTGCACCTGATGTTGAATTTTTTCTGCTTCTCGTTCTGCTTGTCTGATAATGTCACTTTCATCTAAAATTTGGGCTCTTTTGGCTTGAGCAGCATCAACTATTTGTTGTCCGTATTCTTCAGCCTGTAACAGCACATCTTCTTTCTGTTGAAGGATTGCTAATGCTTCTTGAAAAGCTGTTGGTAAAGAAACCCTAACAAAATCAAGTTGTTCGAGTAACTTCTCTTCATCGATTAAAGTGCGTTTTGTTAGAGGAATACGTGGACTTGCAAGAACAATTTCTTCTATACGATTGAGTTCTTGTTGAATATCTAAGTTTCCTTGTCGCTGAGAGTCGGGGTAAGATTCTCCGGGGGAAAACTCTTGGGGTGGGGGATTGTTTCCGTTTTGATTGTATTCGAAATCGAATTGTTGTGGCTGTAGCATTGGGAGACTTCTAGCGCAACGTGGGCTGGGACGAGATGATCTATGGAACCACCAAATCTTGCAATTTCTTTTACCACACTACTACTTAAAAAACTATACTCATTTGATGTGGCAAGAAAAACTGTTTCAATTTCTGTGGACAGAGTTTTATTAGTGTGTGCCATTTGGAGTTCAACTTCAAAATCTGAAATTGCTCGCAAACCTCTTAATAAGACTTGAGCATTTCGCATATGAGCATAATTTACAGTTAAACCCTCAAAAGCATCTACCTCTACATTATGGAGATGTGACACAGAACTACGGATTAGTTCTAGTCTTCGTTGCACTGAAAATAAAGGCGTTTTATTTGGATTTCGCAGTACGGCTACTATAACTTTTTCAAATAACTTCGACCCGCGTTCAATAATATCAAGGTGTCCGAACGTAATTGGATCAAAACTTCCTGGGTAAACGGAAATCACGATTGTAGTCCCTCAACGTTGCTGAGGTGATTATATCGAACCTTACTTTGGATCCTACTTAACAGCTATTTTTATTTACACAAGATCGTATTTGTTACCGATTACTTATTATTTATTACCCACTAGCGGGGAAAGCGACGACAAGAACATCTAAAGTAATAAATGCACTGATTAAGTTACAAATTCCTTAACTTGAAGTCCAAGTGCCATATCTTATGCACAAAGCACACTAAATTAGATAAAGATTATATGGTTATAGGTAATAAAAGTATGGTAATTGATTTTCCAACTTTGCTACTTGGGTTTCAATTTACGTCACCCGGACCAATTTTATTTGAAGTTGGACCTTTTACAGTTCGTTGGTATGGTTTACTAATAGCTACAGCAGTACTAATTGGTGTAATCCTATCTCAGTATTTGGCAAAACGACGTAATGTTAACCCTGAATTATTAAGTGACTTAGTAATTTGGTTAGTAATTGCTGCCATTCCATCAGCCCGTCTATACTATGTTTTATTTCAATGGCAGGAATATGCTGGTAATCCCGGCGATATAATTGCCATTTGGAGAGGGGGAATTGCTATCCATGGTGCAATCATTGGTGGTTTGATTGCTGCTGTAATCTTCACCAAACTGAAAAAAATATCTTTTTGGCAAATGACAGATTTGGTGGCTCCTTCTTTGATATTAGGACAAGCAATTGGTCGCTGGGGTAATTTTTTTAATTCCGAAGCTTTTGGTGCTCCTACAGATCTACCTTGGAAACTTTATATCCCACCAGCAAATCGTCCTCCTGCACTTGCAAGCTTTGATCACTTCCATCCGACTTTTCTCTATGAATCTTTATGGAATGTAATGGTATTTGCTCTGCTAATAACTTTATTTTTTAAAGGTTTACCAGGCAAGCAGCGACTCAAAACAGGTACTATTTTTTTGGTATATTTAGTAGCCTACAGCTTGGGACGCCTTTGGATTGAGGGACTACGAACTGATAGCTTAATGTTGGGACCACTAAGAGTTGCTCAAATTATTAGTCTAGTAGAAATTCTTTTGGGCGTACTTGGCTTGGTTTGGCTTTATTACTTGAAGCGTCCTTTGCCAGATGTTGTCTCTGCATCCACACCCATTAATGAAGATAAAGAAGTAGAACGGATGGGTCGTTGACGAAAACGTATATAAACGTGTATATGAGAGCAAAGAGTTTAGAAAATAATTGAAATTCTCAATTTTCTGAATGAATTCTCTCAGTTACTTCCCTTAGATATAAAAAATGCCCCAGAGTGTTCTCTAGGGCTTAACCAGGGTGCATCTACCATATCTCTCTTCTGGATATAAATCTCTAATCCGGAAAGTTCTGGAATAAAATTCCAAAAAAATTTTTCCACAGGACTATAGCACTTCATTTTAACCGTAATAACACCAGCAATGAACGCCACCAAAAACACCACCAATCAACTAAGTGCAGGAGTATACATTATTGGTGCTGGACCTGGAGATCCAGATTTGTTAACCATAAAAGCACAAAAAATTTTATCTCAAGCCGATGTAATTTTATTTGCAGATTCTTTAGTACCTAAAGAAATATTAAGTTGTTGCAAAAAAAATGCTGAATTAATTCGCACAGCAAATAAAACCTTAGAAGAAATTGTGCCCCTAATGATAGAAAAAGTGGGACAGGAAAAAATTGTAGTTCGTCTTCATTCCGGCGATCCTAGTCTGTATAGTGCCATTCACGAGCAAATACAATTTTTAATAGAAGCAAATATACCCTTTGAAGTGATACCAGGTATCAGCGCCTTTCAAGCTGCTGCTGCTAAATTAAATATTGAGCTGACTGTACCCCAATTAGTTCAAACTATTATCTTGACTCGGATTAGCGGTCGGACTCAGGTACCTCCAACCGAAGAATTAGCAACCCTTGCTGCTCATCAAGCCAGTTTATGTTTATACTTGAGCGCTCGTCATGTAGAAGAAGCGCAAGCCAAACTTTTAGAACATTACCCCAGCGATACTTCAATTGCTGTTTGTTATCGTTTGGGCTGGAATGATGAAAATATTTGGGTTGTACCCTTGAACAAAATGGCAGAATGTACCCGAGAAAATAATTTGATTCGCACCACACTTTACATTATCAGTCCTGCGCTTTCAGCAACAAGTGCGCGTTCGCGTCTTTATAACCCAGAACACGATCATTTATTTCGTCCGAACAAATTTAAGGTTAAGAGGGAACAGGGAACAGGGAATACGTAATAGAAAAATCTCAATCCTAAAGCTATGGATAAATATTTACCCTAAGGGTAGAAAGTTTAGCGTCCGCTGTTCTGTAAACTTAACTATGTAGAATTTCTCAAGCAGATACACCGATGTTAGACGAACAAGCGAAGAAAACCATGCTGCGGAAAATTCCCCATGGTTTATATATTTGTGGCGTCAAAGATGGAGAAGAAATGAATGGCTTCACCGCTAGTTGGGTAATGCAAGCGTCATTTCAACCACCTTTAATTGTTAATTGTGTTAAGCAAGACTCCATTTCTCACCAAATGATAGAAAAAAGTGGAGTTTTCGCCCTCAGCTTTTTAGAAGATGGACAAAAAGAGATGGCGCAAAAATTCTTCAAGCCTATGCGCCGTGTTGGTAATAAATTTGAAGATGTAGAGTTTTACACTGGTGAAACGGGCTGTCCAATTATTTCTGATTCTTTGGGTTATGTTGAATGTCAAGTTGTCGGTAAAGTAGATAAAGGGGATCACACAGTATACGTTGGTGAAGTTATCGCTTCTGGGATACATCGCGAAGGTAAACAGCTGCTATTGGAGACTACTGGTTGGAATTACGGCGGATAAGTCAGCCTGGTAGGGTGTGTTAGGCGTAAGCCGTAACGCACCACCATGATATTTTTCTGAATAGTATTCTCCTATTGTAAGAAGTTGAAATATTTGAATTTCGAGTTAAATGCTCTTAATTAGTTGTGCGTATCAAAATTTTGTTCTGTAGGATGTGTTAAGCGTAAGCCGTAACGCGTCACCATGATTTGTTTGAACAAATAATAATATATAAAATTAGCGATCACGCACCGTAATATTAATAAATCAAATTAAATCAAATTAAATTAAATAGTTTATTTTTGAGATTATCTTAACCTTATGCCTTTAATTAAAGTTCAAACATCCGTACCGACTCCAGAAAAAGCTAGCATAGAAACTATGCTTAAAGGTCTTTCGGGAAAACTAGCTCAACATCTTGGGAAACCCGAATCCTATGTCATGACAGCATTTGAAGCGGAAATACCAATGACATTTGCTGGAACAACAGATCCGGTTTGTTACATCGAAATCAAAAGCGTAGGTACGATGAAACCCGATCTAACAAAAGCAATGAGTCAAGATTTCTGCCAAGAAATTAATCAAACTTTAGGGATCCCATTAAATCGGATTTACATTGAATTTGTTGACTCTAAAGGTTATATGTGGGGTTGGAATGGGAGAACTTTTGGTTAATTTAGCCAGCGATCGGTTTTAGCATAGGGTCATCTAGAAAATCATAATTCTTCACCTAAAATTACCTTATGCTTGACCTCACTAAACTAACGCGACAAATGCAAGGTTTGAGTCAACATCTGACTCAAGAAGCTACCGCAAGTCGTCAACGCTTAGAAAACGCCCAAAAATATTTTCAAGAAGCCTGTAAATCACAACAAAAATTTGTCAAGGTACAGGAAAAATGGCGCGATCGCATTTTATTTGCAAATGCAACGCCCGTTGAACCCCTAAATACTTGTATAGATATCCCAGTACCGCCGAAAATTCACACTGTTGTTGCAACCGATGGTTCCCAAATTGCTCCAAACCATCATGAAATAGCTTATTGCTACCTACTTAATATTGGCAGGGTAGTCTTACATTACGGGCAAAATCGACATCCCCTCCTCGATAGTTTGCCAGAAATATTTTACCGTCCAGAAGATTTGTATGTTTCTCGACAGTGGGGGATTAAAACTGAAGAATGGATGAGTTATCGTCGTACAGCAAGCGAAGCGGTAGTGCTAAGTGAGTTAACAAAGAATGTTAAAGCGACTTTGACTGATGATATTCCAACCTTAGCAATGGTAGATGGTTCTCTAATTTATTGGTTTTTAGATCAACTACCCTTTGATGCTAGGGAGCAGATTTTACCCCCAATTCTCGAAGCATGGGAAAAATTGCGCGACGCTAAAATTCCCCTGATGGGATATTTGAGTGCATCTCGCAGTATCGAAGGAATGAACTTCTTACGTTTGTTGGCTTGTCCCCATAATACTCCTGACTGCGTAAGCTTTTGTCCTAATCAAATGGAAAAGTTACCCTGTAAAGCCTTTGAAACTTTGCGGGACACAACTTTATGGTCAACTCAGCTCAAACCAGGACAGCGTAGTCCATTATGGCGCAGTAATAGCCGCATATTAGATTTATACGATGAACAAAGAATCTACTTTTGTTACGTCCATGTGGGTGCGGAAATTGCGCGCATCGAAGTACCTGCATGGGTAGCTGAGAATACTGCCATGTTCGACCTGGCTTTAGGATTAATGTTGGCACAAGTTCAAAAAGGATACGGTTATCCAGTTGCGATCGCAGAAGCCCACAACCAAGCAGTAGTCAGAGGTGGCGATCGCAGTAGATTTTTTGCGTTACTAGAAAGACAAATGATTAAAGCTGGCTTAAGGAATGTAGGAACTTCCTATAAGGAAGCAAGGAAACGTGGCAGTATTGCTTAGCATTGCTTAGCGTCGCTGAAATATTTGTGTTCAGCTGATTTCTCGGTTTCTATCGTATTAATTATTTTTTATCGCTTATTTGCAATTCAATAAGATTTTTGGCGATCCAGTTGTTGTTTTATCGACTGGGATCCGTTTGTGTTTTGTTTAATTTTCTACTTTTTTTATTTTTAACAGGTATAAATATCAGTAGTAAAGATAAAATGTTACCTGGTTTCTAATTTTATGATTAATATCGTACAAGTAAAAATTAGATCGCTTGAATTCCGGGTGTTAATAATTGAAACACTCGCAATTAAATCCCTTGAAACTCACTCAAACTATTGGTTTGTTTAGATACTTACCAGAATTTCCAAAAGATCGACATATTTGGTGCTATGCAAATAAGCAAAGAACTACAGCAAATCTTTGTCCACAACTATCTCCATAAACGAGTAGCTTTAATTTTGATGACAGGATTTGCACTTTTGGGAGGTGGCTGTAGGGTTGGAACATTTAGCAAAAATCATTTTGCGATGTATTCTTCTAGTCCTGATGAAGACAGTCAAAACCAGAAAAGACTAGAAAGTTTAAAAATAGGGGTGTTAGCAAATTACAGTCCTACCAAACAAAAAGGTATGACTCAAGCTTTGGATCGCTATTTGGAGAAAACCCTAGGATTACAAGTTGATTTCCGGATCGCTTCTGAATATCAAAATATTATTGACTGGTTAGTAAAAGAAGAAATAGATATTGCTTACCTTGGAGCCACTTCTTATCTGGAAGCATTGGAAAGGGGAGCTCGAGTTAAACCTCTAGTTGCACCAATTGATAAATACAGTGGGCGTCCCTGGTTTAAATCGGTAATCCTTGTCAAGGCTAATAGCTCCGTTCAAAGCTTGTCAGACCTCAAAGGTAAGAGAGTTGCTTTTGTCGATAAATTCTCCACCTCTGGTTATTTAGTCCCAGCGATCGCTTTTCAGCAAATACGCATAACTCCCAAGTATGACTTTGTTCAAACAATTTACGCAGGAACCCATTACAAAAGTATCAAGGCTCTTCAAGAAGGAAAAGTAGATGCAGCAGCCACTAATATTCCGTTTTATATGAAGTTAAAAAAACTTGGTAAGCTCAATCAAAATGAATTTCGGGCTATCTGGAAATCTGATTATATTTCTCAGGTACCTATAGTTGTTTGTCAAAAGTTACCAGAAGAGTTAGTTGAAAACTTAAAGCTGGCTTTTTTACAAGCACCCAACGGAATTGAAGAAATCATGGGTATTCAATCGACTGGCTATACCCTAATTCTCGAGCGAGACTATAGACGAATCAGAAAACTTAGAAAAAAGTTGAACTTTCGTTCGGAAGCGATCAAATGAAAATTTCTACTAAGTTTATTGGTTCTTCAGCGGCAGCAATTGGGCTAATTGCTATTATTCTCAGTGGTGGTACAATTTGGCGAAATCGTTCTGTAGCCTCAGCACACCATCAATTTAAGAAATCCCATCAAACAATTGAATTAGCACTTCAATTAGAAATTCACTTGAAAGCTGAAATAAATGCTCTCAAAGATAATCTTTTGCTCAAAGATCGAAAATCAGAGATTGAAAAGCATAATACAAAATTTTTGGGTGATTTGAAAACCTTACAACAGTTGATGCCTGAAGCTCCGGAAGTTGATAAAATTTTTCAGCGTCATCAGCTTCTTGTTCGTTTAACAGAAGATTTAACCCAATCTGATCTCACTGCAAATGATTTTTTATTATCTGACTCCCAACAGGATTTTCGCTCCATCAACGCATTTGCTCGGGATATAAACCTATTTTTAGGTGCTTTGACTCGACGTGCCAGAAAAGAAATTGATTTGGCAGAAAATCAATTGGAAGTACTCAATCAGACTTCTTATTTTATATCCTATGGGATTGTTACCTTGATTGTATGTGTTTTTACTCTTAGGTTTTTCTTTATAGTACTACCAGTTATACATTCATTTGAAAAGTTACAAACCGGTGCATCTGCGATTGGTACAGGAAACCTAAACTACCGTTTAAACTTGAAAACTGGTGATGAAATTGAGCATCTAGCCAGAGAATTCAATCACATGGCTGAAGAATTAAGCGAGTCTTACAACACTTTAATTGAGCGTAGCACCCAACTAGGCGAACTCAATCAACATTTACAAAGTGAAATAAAAGAACGCAAACAAGCTGAAATCGAACTGCAACAAACTTTGCGCGAACTCCAAAATACCCAAGCCCAACTAATTCAAACTGAGAAAATGTCTAGTTTGGGTCAATTAGTAGCAGGAGTAGCACATGAAATAAATAACCCAGTTAATTTTATTTATGGCAATATCACACATGCAGTTCAATATACCAAAGATATCTTAGAACTAGTTCAACTATATAAACAGGAATTGCCTTATCCTGGGCTAGGAATTCAACAAAAAACGGAAGAGATAGATTTAGATTTTATCTTTCAAGATTTTCCCAAAATTCTGAATTCAATGGAAATAGGAGCTGAACGCATTCGTCAAATAGTTTTAAGCTTACGTAACTTTTCTCGCTTGGATGAGTCAGAAATGAAAGCAGTTGACATTCATGATGGTTTAGAAAGTACTCTGCTGATTTTGCAAAACCGACTCAAGTCACGTCCGGAATACCCAGAAATTAAAATTATCAAACAGTACGGTCAAATACCTCCGGTAGAGTGTTATCCCGGACAGCTAAATCAGGTATTTATGAATATTATGGTGAATGCAATCGATGCTTTAGAAGATGTATTTATCAAACAAAATAAAGAAAAACAGCTCGAGCCAGGACTAATAAGAATTCACACCGAAATTATTCAGAAAAATCGAGTTGCGATCGCAATTGTGGATAATGGTCCTGGAATTACGGAGGAAGTCAAGCGGAAATTATTCGATCCGTTTTTTACAACTAAAGAAGTTGGTAAAGGAACTGGACTTGGTTTATCAATCAGCTACCAAATTATCGTGGAAAAACATGCAGGTTCGCTAAAGTGTCAGTCTGAGTTGGGAAAAGGAACGCAGTTTTTAATTGAAATTCCTTTACAACAAAAACAACTACAGGAATGTTCTCGGGAGGTGACGGTAATAGGTAATAGGTAATAAGTAATAGGTAATGGGTAATAAGTAATTTATTTACTTTAAAATGGTCTGCTGATAATAGATAAATGGAAACCATCTTCTTGTAAAGTATCCCTCTCTCTAGAAGTAGAAGCTAAAGGAATACCCCAATCGAAACGAGCAACTAAATGATCTTGCAGTTGCAAACGCAATCCAATTCCTACAGAAGCTAAAGTATCTGGATCGGAATTAAAATTGTTGTTGTCCCGACCAGAACGATTCCAAACAGTGCCAAAATCTACAAAAGGAGTTAACTGCAGTAAACTATCTTCTTTAGAAAAACGAGCAATGGGAACTCTCAATTCAGCAGAAGCAAAAACACCATTGTCTTTAAGTAAAATATCCCGACCATAACCACGAACGTTATCAACACCACCCAAACCAAATTGCTCAAAAGATACAAGTGGTCTATCCGCAAGCTGTACATCCCCCCTCAGAACCAATATCGTATCGGGAGCTAACAAACGCGCCCATTGCATCTGTCCTCTCCAAGTATAAAAACGACTATCAGGAGAATTATCATTAACAGTTGAGTCAAATGCACCCAAACCTATACTAAATTGAGAACGTAAGGCAAAAACTTGTTGGTGATCGCGAATAGACCAATCTTGAAAAAAACGTATTGCATTTACTCTCGTTCTTCCATCTTCATCTGCTCCCAGGGACAACTCGTTTGCAGAAACACCCTGCTCTTCTAAAACCTCAGAAGATATCTTACTTTCCCTGCGACTAAAGGTAAAACCCAAAGCAAATTCTTCGTTAGGAGTTTCTCTTAATGGTTGACGCAGAGTTAATTCGTAATAGCGAGAAGCTGATTCAATATCAAGTATATTAAAGGGTTTTTCAATAATATTATTATCAGAATTGCCATAACTTAATATCAAATTACCGTTACGGGGATTTATAGGTAAAGCATAATTAAAACTAAAAGAATTACTACCATCAGTATTAGTGTAACTAGCAGTAATATTATCGCCATAACCGAGCAAGTTACCTTCATAAATCTGGATCTGACGACTAAAAGTACCAACTCCTGGAGAAGCGTTATTACCCAAACTCAGAGATGGACTAAAAGTTTTTGCTTCCTCAATTGTTACTTCTAATAAGTTTTCTCCCGGACGCGTTCCCGCACCTAATTCAGCAGAAATAGTCTCAATCAGGGGGTTAAGTTGAAGTAACTGTAACCCTCGAAGAAGACGTTTATTATTTAGTGGTTTTCTCCCTGCTCGGGCTAAACGACTTCTGAGATAACTAGACTTTAAACGACGATTTCCCCTGATTTTAATATCTTCCAGTTTGCCTTCCAATACCTGAATTATTAACTCCCCATCTTTTAGTGTTTGTGGAGGAATGAAAGCTCCAGATGTGATATATCCTTTCTCTTTATATAGTTTGGTAATTAAGGAGCTTGCTTCAAGTAATTCAGCCATTTTGATTTGACGACCAATCAAATTCTTGGTGATTGACTCGAAATCTTGTTGTTTAAAAACAGTACTACCAACAACTTTGATTTTTTCTACTTTGAAAGTTCTATCGATATCACCTGGTGAGGGAAACTGTTGTACCGGAGAATCGGAAGGGGGGATTAAATCTTCTGGAGGTGGTAGTGGTTGGGGTGGTTCTGGTTCGGGTAATCTTTGCTGTGAAGGTGATTTGGGTACTACACGGTCTAATTGTTGTGGTCGGTCGGGAATATTTTGTTGGGTATTAATTTGTTGGGTATTAAGATTTTGCTGAGTCTGAATATTTTCTATAGTAGGGTTTATTGTTTGTGTAACTGTTTGTGCTGACACTGATTGAAATAATGTGAAACTCAGCATTAGATAAGACTTAAAGGTCACACAGAACTTATAAGCTTGTGATTTTAATATTATTTTTGCTCTCATAGTACTAAATGAATAAGAACTCACATAAAACAAGTTTTCGTTAATAAATCAAATTAAGTATCTAACCCAAGACAGCGACAATTTTACGACGGCAAGAAAATTTGAGAAAATTTTAAAAATAAATAATTGTATATGAAGCATTTCAAATTTATTAGTGCACTATTAAACAATTAATTGCTTGATGTTTAGCAGTTAAACACTTTCGATTAATTACACGTCGAAGATGATAAATTTGGATTGGGGTGTATTCTAATAGCTTAAATAATGAGAGCTTATTCAAAAAATCTACGTCAAAACATCATAGATGCCTACAACAACAAAGAAGGTTCCTATCGTCAACTAGCAAAACGTTTCTGTGTCAGTCTCAGTTTCATACAAACTTTAATCGGACGCTATCAACATACTGGAAGAGTAGAACCTCTTCCTCATGCAGGAGGTAACCAACCAAAACTTAAAAGTGAACATTTAGAGGTTCTTAAACAGTTAGCGCAAGAAAACAACGACGCCACACTAGATAAACTTTGCGAATTGTTAAAGGCAAAAACAGAGATTAAAGTTAGTAGAGCTACTATGGGTAGAGTTTTAAACCAACTCCAGATTAATAGAAGAAGACGGTATAGAAAAAATAATAAAGTTATTCAAAATTAAAAAATAATATTATTATTTTGGTAATAAATATAAGCAAAAAACCATAGTTTTTTGTGAAAACTTGTTCGGTTGGTACGTATCAATTAAAAATGTAAAATCCATTTATTGTCAACTAATAACTTTGATTTGTTCGCTAAAATTTACCGATAAATTGCTCACAGGAAAGTAGATAAATTCGCTTCTAGCATCTAAATCATTAATCATCATGTCACCAACAGATTTTACCGAAAAGCTACAAAATTTGATGCTTTTAGTAGGAATAGATAGCTTTAAAGCTTTGGGAAAGAATTCTGGGGTTTCTGAAAGACAAATCCTACGAATTAGACGTGGAGAACTGCATCAAATGCGAGTGGAAGTGTTGTTGGCACTTGCAGAAGTCTTACAAATTTCCTTAAATGAATTGATTGCTACTTTTTCGCCTATAAATATTCCAGATTCTCGAACAATTTCTCAAATCGAAAATTACAGTAATCAACAACTTACTGACCAAAAGTCTAAAATTCAAAGTTTAGAATCATTACAGCAGGAAGTAGCAATTTTACAACAAGAATATTTACGATTGCAGCAGCAATTAGAAGAGCAAAAATACTCGTTACTTCAAGAATTTAAATTATCAAGCTTGCAATCATTAGAATCTTTATTATTACAATTTCCCAGCGCAGCTCAAAAAGCTCGAGAAAATCCAAAGCTAGCGGCAGTAAATTTGTTGCCTTTAGTGCAGAAACCATTGGAAAAACTATTATCTGAATGGGGAATAGAAACAATTGCAGCAGTAGGAGCCGAAATTCCCTATAACCCTCAAGAACATCAATTATTGGAAGGAAACATAGAACCGGGAGATACGGTAAAAGTTCGCTATATTGGTTATCGTCAAGCTGAAAAGTTACTTTATCGCGCCAAAGTAGTTCCTTTGTAAGGGTAATGGGTAATTGGTAATGGGTAATTGGTTGTGAATAAACAGCACATAATCTCCAGTCGCCAATCCCCAGTCGCCAATCCCCAATCCCAAATTAATGCTTCAATAGTTGTAGTGAATAAATGTGGAGAAACGTAAATGTTTGCAGTTGTATCTTACATTGTCTTTCTAGGTCTGTTTATTGGAATAGCAGTTGGATTGCTTTTCGGTTTGCGTGCCGTTAAGCTAATTTAGTAATTTTTTGTCGAGCAAGAAACTCGAAAGTTTGCGTAGGGAGACGTAGCAGAGCCTGCAGTATCGGCACAACATCTGCTACGTCTCTATAGTTAACTAGCAAAAATATTAACTAACAAAAGTTTATCCGATCGCAGCAGTGGTTTCTTTAGGTTTTACTTGTCTATTAGCAGGTGGACGCATTTCTAAGCCAAGTAAATCAAGCATCTCTTTGTCTGCATCATATCCAGGACAGGGAGTTGTAACGGTTAGCATATGTCCATCATCGCTAGAGAATATAGAATTTGCTCCAGCCATAAAACATAAAGCTTGCTCGACTTGGGATAACTTTGCTCTACCAGCACTCAAGCGAACATCGGAAGCAGGCATAATAATTCTTGCTGTTGCGATCGTACGGATTACATCCCAAATTGGGACTTCTGGCTGATTTGCTAATGGCGTACCTTCAACTTGGGACAGAATATTAACTGGTACCGACTCTGGATGGGGATGCAAGCTTCCTAATGTAAATAACATTGATACTCGATCATCAACACTTTCACCTAAACCTAAAATTCCCCCAGAACAAACTGTAACATCAGTCTGACGAACATTTTTGATGGTGTTTAGGCGATCTTCATAATTTCTGGTAGTGATAATAGTACTGTAATGTTCTCGTGAGGTATCCAGATTATGGTTGTAAGCGTATAATCCTGCAGCTTCAAGACGCTTTGCTTGTGTATCTGTAAGCATACCTAAGGTACAACAGACTTCCAAGCCCATATTTGTTACTTCTGTAACCATATCTAATACTCGGTCAAACTGGGAATTATCCCGTACCTCTCGCCACGCAGCACCCATACACACACGACTGACACCTTTGGCTTTTGCTTGTTTGGCAATTCCCACAACATTTTCTTTGTCGAGCAGTGGTTCTGGCTTCACTTCAGTCTGATAGCGTGAAGACTGAGCGCAATAACTACAATCTTCTGGACAAGCACCTGTTTTAATTGAAATCAGTTTGCAAACTTGTATCTGCTTTGGGTTATGGTATTGACGATGCACGCTAGCAGCTCTATAAATCAGTTCCAATAATGGCGTGTCATATATTTCCCGAATTTCTGTTTTTTGCCAATCGTAGCGTATTTCTACCGACATCTGATTCCTTCCCGTAAATTCATTTACCAACAGCTTAGTTGAGTAATTTCGGTACTGCTGACCGATATGGTGACCTCAAGGTACAGTTTGGAAATGTTTTTAATCTTGATTGCGATCGCTCACAATACATATTAGGAATCAGCTTACCAAGATTTTAGCCAATTTACGATTGAGCATATAAATAGTTAATGTTGCTAGGTCATAACTCATTAGCAAGCATTGTTTATCAGATAAAAAAATCATAAATAAAAACTGTCTCACCTGGATGAGACAGTTTGATTGCCCTGTAACATCTATGTTGCTACAAGTAAATAATTTTGCCATATCAATCTAAAAATATGGGTGTTCTATACTACATTCTTTTT
>NZ_JASJDK010000119.1 GCF_030065675.1 Mastigocoleus sp. MO_188.B34
TGCCATTGAGCCTCAAAAGACTTACAAAAATCATCTACATGACAAAACAAAGCATCTAAACTGAACATAGGACAGGCTGCTGATTTGATGTTATTCTCAGCTTACTACCTGTCCTTTTTCTTATCCCGAACTCAGGTTAGGTAGCTCAGCGCAGCTAAAAGCTAGGGGCTGCGCCGACGACACCGCAGGCTAAGGGCGTGTCCGTAGGACATAACAGACCGCGCCAAAGGCATTATTAGCATCACGGGGCGTTAGCACAGCAAAAATCAAATTTATTAAACCCCTCGCAATGAATGAAACTGGTACATTTTTTAGCTTTTGCTAAAACCTTTGCTATACAAGGGTTATGAAATGTGCAAGTTGAGAGAGTACGCTTAATGAAAAACTGACTGCAATACAGAATATCTATCTAAAAATATGTTGCATTCTAAACATGGGTGGTATTAAAAACTAGAATTCACTCAAGCACAAGTATCATAAACTCAGGAAAAATCTACCTTCTGAAATCGCAAAAGGAAAAAGAATAATTAATATGGCTTTTCGTGGGTTAGAAGCGATGTGTCACTCCTATAGACAAACTTTTACTCTACAGAGTTTAGGGTGAAGTACTTTTATGCGGTGTTGAATTTGCGGGAGTTAATTTTCTACGTTTTAATAAAGCCGACTCAATACATAGTCAGCCATATTTATTAATGCTTGACGAGATTCAGAGGGAGGAATATCTTGGAGATGCTCGACAGCTACACTAGCATGATAGGCTGCTAATTCGCGTGCACGTTTTATACCTTGACTGTTTTTAATTAACTCAATTGCTCGTTCTAAATCTTCAGACTGGGCAAATTCTCTTTCTACAAGAACTTCCAAATATGGTTGCTCCTCAAAAGCAAATAATACTGGTGCTGTTAAATTACCACTTTTGAGATCTGAACCCACTGGCTTACCAAGAGTATCACTTGAACTAGTAAAGTCTAAAATGTCATCAACAATTTGAAATGCTAACCCAAGATTACGACCATAAGCGTACAAGTGCTCTGCTGTTTCTTGAGAAACTCCACTAAGCAAGCCTGCAGCTTTAGAACTGTTAGCTATTAATGAAGCAGTTTTATAGTAGGTTTTATTTAAATAGGTCTCCAAAGAAATACTGCTATTGAAGCGATGTAGTCCTTGCTGAATCTCCCCATCTGCCAAATCCATAATCACCTCTGATAATAATTTGACAACCTCTAAATTATCTAGGTTAGCTAAATACCAAGAGGATTGAGCAAATAAAAAGTCTCCTGCGAGTATTGCAATACGGTTACTGAATAAGCTATGAACCGTAGATACGCCACGCCTGATATCGGACTCATCAACAACATCATCATGCACCAAGCTTGCTGTATGAATCATTTCGGTTATTTCAGCTAAACGTCGGTGACGAAGCGTAATATCTTTATCTTTCATGGTTGCCCTGGATATCAGTAGGACAATCGCTGGTCGGATACGCTTTCCACCTGCACTGAACAAATGTTCTGCTGCTGCTTTAAGAATGGGATGGCGATTTCCAACTAATTCTTTGAGATTATCTGCTAATATTTGCAGATCTGCTTCCACAGGGGAAAAAAGGGATGTGGCTGGGGTCATCGATGAGCGAGCTCTGTGTTTAAGTTACGAAAGATTACATATTCTATATTCATTTTAAGATAACCTAGTAATCCAGCAAAGGATTAACCAGGTTGTCTGACACAAGACTAACTGAAATTACCAACTGTAATTCATAAAAAAAATCAAATACGACTAAAAATAAATGATTTTACCTTCTCCACGATTTTTTATGTAGATAATCCAAAAAATAAGAACTATAAAATTCAACATCCCAACACACAGGTACTTTATGTTACTATACAAATATTAACGTTCTAAAAGTTAATTTTTGCTAAAAATGAAATGTATATTTTTTAGCTTATTCGCTTCAGTGAATACATTTATTCATGCTTGCCGAAGTAAAGGGTCAGACGTCAGAACAAAAGTAATAAAAAGTAAGCCTTAAAGCTAATCAATTATGATTAATTTTAACTAATCTCGATTTGGCAACCGCGACTAAACCTATTAAATGCATGTATTATTTCTATCGTATACACATAAGAAGATACTGTGAAGATACCAAAAGTATTAAATAAAGCATAAGTAAATAGTATCTATTTTTAGGTAATAATAAATTATAGAAAGCAAAACATACGACTACTACGGAATAGGTTTTGACCAGATGTTAACTGATTCAAGACTTTTGAAATTTTCTAAAGAAAATGTGAAAATGGGCTAAACAGTTAGCATAAAAATCAAACTCCTTATGTTAGGCTAATATATAAGCGATTTAATTTTGTCACTTGAACGCGAGATAGTTAAAAGCTCCAGGCAGTGCTCAGCGCATCTGGTGCTAAAGAATATTTATATTCTGTTGTAATAGCCAGAATTATTTAACAATTTAGTTCTAGTGGTGGTGTGTGAGTTTTGTAGGATTTAGGGTTGTGCTGTCCTTGAATAGGAAAGCACCTTATTGGTGTCTTTTCTTGACTTTAAGGTTGCCCCCGCCGATAGATAAAATTATATTCTATACAGTTAAAATAGTACATTAGTTTCAGTTTGCAGGTATTGTTCATTTGTACCTACCTATCTGAAGTACGCCTTCACTGTATTTATTATCTGTACTAGATTTTGATTTTTAATAATTTTGGGTAGAGGAGTTATTTCTTTTCTATCACAAACTTTTATGTGCAATAGAATACGGCGGTAAGTAGAGCAAATCTATCTATGTAAAGCAAAGTTAATATTTTCACGCAAGAAGTGCTGGGAGAACAAGTGTAACGGGGAGGTGCTTATGATGATTTTTATATTGGCTTGTGGTTATCTTTTCACAGTTTATTTATTGCTAGCCTTAGCAAAAAGAAGCCAAAGGGAAGCTGCAATGAGTGGATTTCCTACGGCTAGTGAAGATGAAGCCGAACAAAACGTCTCTTTAACGTCGGAAGCATTAAAGTAGTACGTTTAAACCAATCAGTAATTTGAAATATTCAAGTAGCATAGATGATTTATAGAATAAATATATTCTAGGATTATCAAAAAAAGTCATTAATCGCGTATTTAGAGGGCGACTAATGACTTTTTGCTATCTTAATGTCAAACTTATTCTCGTAAAACTGGATGTAGTATAACCAAGTCCAGTTTAAATAAAAGTATCTATTAATTAATCAATAGTTTCGATCTTAACTAGTAATATCTTGTCGTAAGTTGCAAACAGAGATACTGTTTAAGTCTACTATTTCTACAGTTGCTGTATAACCCAATAGCTGCAAGCAAGATTGAGCAAATTGTTGCGGACAGCCACTTACAGCAAAGCGAGTTGGTTGTGCTGTAAGAGTATTTTTAATTTTAAGTAGATCTAATTCTTGAGCACAAGCTCTGACTAAATGAGCAGCAGGATCTACGAGTTTGATTTTATTAGGAAGAATTGTTCGTAATACTGGTGCTAAGTGGGGATAATGAGTACAACCATATACCAAAGTATCGATTTGGTTGTTTAATAAGGGTTCTATGTAAGATCGTGTGATTTCAGTAGTATATGGGTCGTAAATTCGATTCTCTTCAATTAGCGGTACAAGTTCGGGACAGCTGACTTGCCAAACTTGAATTTCAGGGTCGATCTCCACAATCGCATTCCTATAAGCATTACTTTTCGCAGTGGGAAGAGTTGCAATAACGCCTATACGTCTACCCTGTTCCACAGCAGCTTTTGCTCCGGGTAAAATTATCCCAAGAATTGGAAAAGGAAATTCAGAACGTACAGTTTCCAATGCTAAGGCTGAACTGGTGTTACAAGCCATAATTGCCATTTTGACTTTTTGCTGTTGCATCCATGTCAAAATCTGACGAACAAACTGCAAAATTTCCGTCTGAGAACGCATACCATATGGTAAGTGAGCAGTATCACCAAAATAAATTACGGATTCTTGGGGAAGCTGGAAATATACTTCACGCAATACCGTCAAACCACCGACCCCACTATCAAAAATGCCAATGGGAGACGTTTGAGATTCCGAACTCGACAAATTCCTAAAATTGTCTTCCAAAAATTGAGATGAAAACACTGGTAATTTTTTAGTTTATATTTTTGCAATAAGATACTGGTTTAAATACAGAATTAATTATGCTCACTCGCATGCAAAATTCTTATCTAAGAGATCGATTTATAATACTGCACCTTTATTTAAAAATTTGAAATATACTTAATATACTTTTATCGCCCCTTCAAATATTGAAGAATACCATTGGCAATAGCTTGTGCCATTTGTTCTCGATATTGAGCGCTACGCAATTTTGCAGCATCTTCACGACCTGTAACATAACCTGTTTCGATCAAAATTGCTGGCATGGAAGTTTTTCTCAAAACATAAAATCCTGCTCGTCTTATTCTTCGATCTCTGACATTAACACTCCTAAGAATACTTCGGCGAACAGTTTGAGCAAGTTGGTATCCACTATCAAAATAATAGACTTCTAAACCACTAACATCTGGACGACCTAAACCTAATGAATTGGCGTGAATACTGACAAATATATTGGCATTCGCTCGCTGAGCAACATCTACTCTGCCCCGAAGGCTAACAAAATAATCAGAGTTTCGAGTAAGAATAGCTTGAACACCATTTTGCCGCAATATTTGGGCGACTCTAATACTAATTGGTAAGATAATATCTTTTTCTCGTAATCCTCCAATCCCGATCGCACCTGGATCTTTACCCCCATGTCCCGGGTCAATCATAACTACTAATCTTTCATTTCGATATCGTCGATTGGGGGGAGACCAGGAACGTCTTAATGATGGAGTAAAACGACGATTATGGATGTTTACTCTAGGAAGGCTGGAAGAAGTTCTTCCAGGAAAGCGTGGTAATATTACGTTCGGTCGTCTAACACCAGTTCTTCTGTGCAAATCTAAAGTTAACAGGTCTGGACTGAGTTGGTTCAATTTACCGATTTGAACTCCGGGGGCTGGTTGAACAAAAATAAGAACCGTTCGTAGGTCTTGTTTTTGCAAGCGTACCCGTAAGATGGGACTGTAAGCGTTAAATCGTGGACCTTGAATATTCTCAGCGAGATTAGCATTAGTTATTTCAATACGGTAAAGCCCAGTTCTTCTATCCCAACCACCTTTTGCAGCTAAGGGTCGATCTGCTCTAACCATTAACTGTGACCCAAGTGCACTCAATTCCAAAGATTTAATAGTTGCTGGGGAATTATTGCTACTCGTCCAGGTGTTAGTTGTAATTCTAGATGAACTACTAGGGGGATTAATAAGAAAAGAAGAAGTTTGAGAATTATTATTTGATGATGACTTACTAATGGGACTTTTGGGTATGAATACCAAAGCATTATTGCTACTGTAACTTGCTCGCCAATCAGGGCTTTTTTTATCAACTTTTAAAGCTAAGCGGACTTTGGGTTTTTTTCCTTCTTCTTCCGTAATTTCAATATTACTAACCCCGTGTCTACCTACAGGAAAATTCTTTTCCCTTAATGTGGGCGATAAGTTTGCGCCAAAAATGTCCAAATATACTGTTTTGCCATTACGACTACGTTTGACTTTGATTTTTTTTGCTTTTTCACCATTCGTTCTGATAAAAAATCCATCTCCAGTCACCCTAATACTTTCAATCTGTGTGGTATCTGATGGAGTACGAGAAATAAGGCTACTACGACTCAGGTTGGCAGAATTCAGGTTATTCCGGTAAGTATTAGGTTTAAGATATCCTAATGGCTGACGCTGTAAATCTGGTAATTGGACTTTCCACCGATTGGGATTTGTACTAACAAATTGGACTTTTTGCGGGTCTAAGGTATAACCAGAAGCTAGTTCAACAACAATTCTAGTTGTATCGCGGTTAAATTGAGCAACACGGATATTACGAACTCGCTCACCAACTGGTTGTCTAAGCTGAGGACTAGTAAAATCTGTATCAGGTAAATCAATTACTAATCTTGTTGGGTTAAATACTAGCTGCGCTTCTGGTTGAACAGCTTCAGATGTATAAATTTCTAAGCTGTTTCTATTCGGGTTAAAGCTCCAAGATTTCAGCTGACCCGCGCGAACTGGTGATGATAGCATCAAGGTAACCAAAATAGTACCAGACCCTAACCAGTGTAATTTCACCGTGCTTTCTCCTGAATCGCATTCATAAATGTTAATAAAATATTTATTCTATTTTTGTTAAAAAAATTACTAAGCCGTACAAGTGTAAAGTATAGTATGAAGTTATATCTTATATACTTTATGCTTGAAAACTACTTTTGGGACTATAACTTGAGGCTATATGAATATATTTTTTGTGTTTGCAATCGGAAACTTAAAATAGAATATAGTATTATTATTTACTTGAGTCTATCTGTTTAAATTTTTACAATTTGAATAAATTTATATATTTTAAAAATTACAAGCTTCAACCATAAAAGAGACACAATTTATAGGTTTTAATCTGTGGCATAATTTTGTGGCATTAGATTTCAATAGGTGTAAGCTGAGATATACCTATGTATGCTCGAGGTATTGTAACAGCGTCATATTTACATAGACTCATTCTTTACCTATTTGAGTATATGCTCCATGTTTTTTTAATAAAGTTTTGAAAACTTACTGATAAATTTGCTAACAATGTTTATATCTTTACCTACTATTAAGATAAACCTAGCAAATAACTGCTTAATTCGATGATTTTCATATATTAACTATTTATACCGCACAAATAGTTAATAATAGTCATACAAATAATTCTTAAAAATGCATTAGGCACGTACATTTTCAAATTCAAGAACTTAGGATTGAACATCAAATAAGTTGCACAAGTCTTCGACCCACTACCTGTTCGGCGTAGCCGCGTTCAAACCTAACCAAATGCGTAATTTCCTTACCCAGACAGATATCTAAAAAAAGACTTGTGCAACTTATTCTTGCCGTGGTCCTTAAGAGATTATTGGTTGTGAAATCAGCAGAAATAAAATAAATTAATAGTAGAATAGTACGTGATTTAATTTTGGGCATAGCTTGATTACAGCAGACCAGCCCTAAATTTTTAATTCTCTAAAAGTAGAATCATATAACCTTAAAATTTTAATTCAAGCTATTTTGGATAAAAGCTTTCCTCTGAAGAGAAAAGCTTTAGTTGCTAACATCTAAATATTTATATTTGGAAGTTTAAGTATGTATGAGCTAAATTAAGTCTGCAATACCTTTCCTCACTCATAAAGTAAAAGAGGAAAGGATTTGAATGTTTTTATTTTTAAGATTAAATATCCCTCCTTGTAATTTATTCAAAATAAACTCACATAGAATAAAAATCTAATGTAATCAACTTGTTATCTTCACCTTGCGAATGATAGCAAAAGTTAATGGGCTATTAACGCTTCAAGTAATCAAGAATACCACGAGCAATTCCTTCTGCCATCTTATTCCGATACCATTGCTGTCGTAGTTTTGCAGCATCTTCCCGACCTGTTACATAACCAGTTTCTACCAAAATAGCAGGCATTGAAGATTTTCTAAGCACGTAAAATCTAGCTTTTCTTACCCTACGATCGCGTACATTGACTGTGTTTAAAACACGTTTGCGAACGCTTTGTGCTAATCCATAACCACTATTGTAATAGTAAACTTCCAATCCACTCACATCGGGACGACTCAGACCTACAGAATTCGCATGAATGCTGACAAAAACATTTGCATTGGCTTGTTCTGCTAACTGTACTCTTCTTTTCAAACTAACAAAGTAATCGGACTTACGAGTAAGAATAGCTTGAACACCATTTTTCTCTAAAATTTCTACAACTTTTTGACTAATTGGTAGAATTATATCTTTCTCTCGCAATCCACCAATTCCAATAGCACCCGGATCTTTACCACCATGTCCTGGATCGACAATCACTACAACCCGTCCTCTAGGATTTGGACGTCTCGCAGGTGTAGTTCTTCTTGATGGTGGAGAAATTTGTCTTCCTGGGGATGATATCGGGTTTGGTCTAGGAATTGGTGGTAAAGCAATGGGAGGTGTAATACGTCGTGCTCTTCCTAGATCTAATGTTAATTTTTTACCTCTAGTACTCAGACGACCAATCTGTGTCCGCGAAGCAGGTAAAACATAAACTCCAACAGTATTGGCATTTTCTTGTCTTAAACTTACCCGTAAAACTGAACTATTAGGTTGAAAGCCAATTCCTCTTACTGAAGAGTCCAAACGCGCATTGGGTATGGTGATAAGAAACATAGCTGTTTTCTTATCCCAAGTAGTATTGCTAGCAAATAAATTGCGATCGCCTTTAATTTCTAGTTTTTTACCCCCATCAGCCAATTCTACAGATTTAATCGTCGCTAGAGAACTATTCGGTGTAAGTATGGGTCTAATAGGTCTTCTTGGGGATCGGTCTGGGGTAACAATTGGTTTCGGAGTCTTTGAAGGTATGGGAGGGCTAGGAAGATTTCCCACCTTACGAGTTGGAAGAATGATTATTCCCCCAAAACTACTCACTGTTGCTCGCCAGTCAGGACTGTTTTTATTTACCCTCAATCTCATTTTTACCCGTGAGGGGTCTGATTCCGATTGGGAAAATTCAACACTACTAACGCCGTAACGATTAATTCGCTGTTCGCGTTCTTTAAAGTTAGGTGATAGCTGTGCACCACGAATCTGAACATCAATGGTTTTTTTGTCTCTACTACGGTTTATTCTTACACTTGGTCTACCACCACTAGTGCGAACGAATAACCCATCTCCTGTAACTCGCAAACTTTGAATTTGAGTTGTACCTTGAGTTTTACGTTGAGCAATTTGCGAACGGTTGATTACAGTTCCTTTCACCGAGGAACGGCTATTTCTTCGACCAGAAACGTTAATGTCATTTGTTGCAGAGGAATTTATCTTGTCCAGTTGTGGGGTTGGTAACTGCACCATCCACTTTTTAGGAGTTTTTCCCGTGAACTTAACTTTAGAAGGATCTAATGTGTAGCCAGGAGTAAGTTCTACAACAATTCGAGTTGTTTCTTTGTTAAATTGACCAATACGGACAGTACGAACCGCACCACCCACAGGTTTTCTTAATTGTGGACGCCCAAACTCAACTCCCGGTAAATCAATGACTAACCGCGTGGGGTTGAAAATCAATTGTGCTTTAGGTTGAACAGCACCATCAGTATTGATTTCTAATTGATTTAAATCGGCATCAAAACGCCAAGACTGCAGTTTTGCTGCATCCGCAGGCGACGATAATAGGGAGACAGTTAAAAGAGTACCAGGTATCAACCAGTGTAATTTCACAGTGCTTTCTCCTGATTTGCATTTATGAGAGCGATTACAATTTAGTGGCTTAAGATTATTACCGCTCAGACTTAATTCTTGGATAAAAATTCTCTTAATCGTAGTAAAAAACTACAAAGAAGTATTTTCAGTGCCACATGCATTGTTTCGCGCCCGCACCTAGACGCAGCCATTGGCGTCAAATTCTAGCATGACTTGGGATATTCATGTATTTTTTGCGAGAAAATGCTGTTTAATAAGCATCAGATTACACCAAAATCCTATAGATAGAAGTGACGATGGCAGTAAATTCCAATCAAAAAGCTCTATTTTGAATCTTGTTTTATCGGATGTGTGGTTATGGCTATCGATGCACCGTGTCAAAAATATCCGCTATCAATCAATATGACAACGATGTGCGGATGCAAATCCTGAATTATCCCAAACAAATATCACCACAATTGACTTTGTGAAGAGCTCAAGGACAAAAATAAATAATAATAGTTATCTTGCCATTTATATTGCCAATAATTTAAAAATACTCCTAAAATTTATATTTCTAGGGGACGAAAATGAAATTGTATAAGTTTCCGCATTTTTATGCTCGATTACTGCTAGCTCACTTCTGCGATCGTTTTTTCATGTAGTGGTCCTTTAGTTCAATTAAGTTATTTAAGTTCAACTTATAGGATAAATTAATAGAGTTTATATTAAATCACGTATTTTTACTACAAAACAAAGAAATATATTATACATGTTTTAGTTTGTGTCCTACTCCCTCCAGATATTTACAGTTCATTTTTCTTCACAGTCAGTTATTCCAAATTTTAAATTTATCTCCAGAGTAATTAATATGGACGATGCTAGAAAAACTGAGTATCAGTAAGTGCAATCAAATACATAATATATCCGTGGTTATCATGTAACAATTATCAATATAGTGCTTTTATCCCCACTCTAAAGTGGGGATAAGGAAACTAATTCAAGCAATGAGTCGGCTAATCTTTGAGGAAATTAACCATTACCAGAACTGGAGGAGGAATCCGATATTACGGTATCACTTGATGCTGGAACCATCGAATTAGATGCTTCCATAACCATGGATTCTCCTAAACCTCCAGGAGTGGAAGTTGCCAATTTTTCCTCCTGGGGAAATACAAACCGTAGTAAGGGGGGAGCAAGAAAAGTGGTTAGAATTACCATCAAAATGATAGCTGCTTCTAAAGGTTCTGAGAGTACGCCAGTGGCGGAACCAATACCCAAAAATACCAAACCTACTTCACCACGAGGAATCATCCCCACACCAATTGCCAAACGGTTGACTTTTGCTTCGCCAAAAACACTGAAGCCTGTAATTACTTTACCGAGAATCGCAACTACAATCAGGAAAACCGCCATAATAAAACCTTCACGGTTACTAGGAATGGCTGGATTCAAAACTCGTAAATCAGTTTGCGCTCCTACTGTGACAAAGAAAATCGGCACTAAAATGTCAGCAATGGGAATGATTTGTTTTTGCAGTTCTTTGCGCTTGTCTGTTTCTTCCAAAACTAAGCCAGCAGCAAAAGCTCCTAAGATAGCTTCTAATTGTACCGCAGCGGCAAGGTATGCCATAACAAAAGCGAAGATAAACGCTGGGATAACTAATTCACCTCTGGTTTTCAGTCTTTCAACAACCGCCACAAAGGAATTATTGAAAACGTTACCCAAAGCGATCGCTCCCAAAAGAAAAGTACTGGCGCTAATAATCAAGAAGACAACATTAGCTACATCTACTTCCCCTGTTTTAGCAAGGCTAGCAACTACAGCTAGGACAATAATTCCCAGAACATCATCGATAACTGCAGCGCCCAAAATAATTTGTCCTTCTTTGGTATTAAGCTGCCCGATTTCTGAGAGTACCTTAGAAGTTATACCAATACTGGTTGCGGTCAGTGCAGCACCAGCAAAAATTGCCGGTACAGCCGAAATTCCGAACAACATCATTAGCCCTGCAGTACCTGCAGCAAAGGGAACAGTTACCCCGATTACTGCAACTACAGAAGCCTGCATACCTACAGCTAATAGTTCTTTAAGATTAGACTCCAAACCAATCTCAAATAAAAGAATAATTACACCCAATTCTGATAAAACAGAAATGACCTCAGATTGGGCTTGAAATAAATTCTCTGCAGTTTCCGGAGTAAGTTTGGTTGTTGTTTCAAGAAAAGAAATAATCAAAGAGCTAGAACTATCAGCCCCAGATTCAGGAAATACTAACAGATGCAGTACAGAAATACCTACGACGACGCCACCGACAAGTTCTCCTAATACCGCAGGTAAGCCCGCACGATTAGATAATTCACCACCAATTTTGCTAGCGAAATACACTATGACTAAACTTAGTAGTACTCCTGCTACTACCAGCGAGCTTTCTGGTGCCTCTGTTTCTGTTGCTAGTAAGGAAGACGAGAAAGTGATTAAATTCAACACCATTACTTTTGCGAAAATCCCTTTCTTTAATTTACAAGTTTATTGAAGATAGTTATTGGAAATCCCTTTCTTTAATTTACTAGTTAATTGGAAACAATTACGAACAAAATTTACAACTTTCACCATAAATCAATTATTAGTCTTTGCTAACTTCAATATAAGATTCCAATAAGACTCGGGTACGGGGAGCACGGAAAGCCTTGGTAATCTTAATAAATCAAATTCTCCAAAAAGATTACTTCCCTTGATTTTTTTCAAGGTTAATGGTTGAGAAATTCTTTCCATGACCCTGATGTCTACTACTACTCGCTTGCTATCATTCAGCATAGGGTCGGGATAAGGTTGACTTACCACCTCTGCCAATCCAATTATCTGTCTTTCTTTGCCTGTATGATATATAAAAACTAAGTCACCGGATGACATATTACGTAAATGCTTTAGAGCTAAAGCATTTTTAACTCCATTCCAAACTGTAGTTCCCTCTTGTTCCAAGTCACTATAGGAATATTCATTGGGTTCGGTTTTCATTAGCCAGTAAGCCATAAAAAATCTCCTAAAAATTAAATCTAAATCTAGTATTCTCTATTGATTATTTCAGGCATAAATATTTATTATTGAATGCATAATTTTTTGAAGCATATTTATTGAAGAAGTTTTTTTTAAACACCGTTTTGTTAAAATGACTGACAAAATATCAGTAATTAATTATGATTATTAATTTATTTATTAATTAATTAAATATAAGAAATTGAGTATTTCATTTTTATTTCTGAGGAGTTTTAGTTATTGTGAGTAAATATACTTTGTCAAGGTATTCATTGAAAACTAAATTGAAAACTAAAAAAACTTTCCAAGGCTTTAGTTTGCAAAGATTAAGTTTTCAAGGTTTTAGTTTAATTTTGCTGTGGGGAGCTATTTTAGCCCAACCTGCAGTGGGGCAAACCCCACCGAAAAGGTTACGAACCCTTACTGTTAGAGGACAGGGTGTTGAAGAAATTGCGGCAACACTGTCCCAAATAAACTTGGGAGTTGAGGTTCAAGGAAAAATAGCCCAAGAAGTTCAGCTGAAAGCTGCTCGTCGTTCCCAAGCTTTAGTAAAACTTTTACAATCCCAACAGGTTGAAAAACTTACAACTAGTGGGATAAGTCTCAATCCAGTTTACAGTTTCAAGGACAATATCAGACGACTCACTGGATATAGTGCGACCAACACAGTAAGCTTTCAAATCGCTACAGAAAAAGCTGGGGAAATCTTGGATAAAGCAGTAAAGTCTGGAGCTACAAGAATTGATGGTATTAGATTTATAGCTCCAGAGGCAATGATTAGTGAAGCGAAGAAGCAAGCGCTCAAAGAAGCAACGCAAGATGCTCGGGAGCAAGCAGATGCTGTCCTAGCGTCCTTAGGTTTAAGTTCCAAAGAAATAGTTGGTATTGAGGTTGATAATGCTAGGGCTCAAGTTCCGCCAATATTTCGAGGTGAGTCAGCATTTGCACAAGCCAGAACTGCTGATGCTCCTAGAACTCCAATAATCGGTGGCGAACAGAAGGTTGAAGCAACTGTAACTTTGCAAATTAGTTATTGAATTAGTGGGGATTGGGGACTGGGGATTAACGATTTGGAAATAGGGTTAGGAGTTGTGTGATGTCTAGAGCAGGTACCATCTTGTGGCGATTCCCCACCCAATCCCCAGTCCCTAGTCAGCTAGTGCCAAATACCTAAAAATGGTCTGGGCTACCGTCCATCATTGCTGCTTCAGCATCACGTTTGGAACCAAGCAGATCGAGTTGATCGACCAGGATAATTGGTGAAGAACGATCTGCTCCTGTATTTCTATCTTTCCAGGTATCAAATTTTAAGGAACCTTTTATTCCAATTAAAGTACCCTTTTTCACATAATTACCAGCTACTTCTGCTGTTTTACCCCATAGTTCCAAATTAAACCAATCTGGTTCGTCAGCATTACGAGAACGTCTTCTAACTGCTAGTGTAAGCCGACACTTTACACTACCTGATTCAAAATATTTCATATCGGGTTCGCCACCTACACGACCCACCAAGGTTACAACATTAATACTCATAACTCACTGCTTACAGTACAAAAATACTATTAAATCGATAAAATTAAATTGTAGCGAATAAAGAAACAATTACGATTGTGTAAGAAATTAAACGGCGAAGTACCTCCAAAAGATGATAAAAATGATTCTGCATGTGGCACAAAATTATACGGATATACTGAAACAATCTAAGAAGATCGACAAATAACCCAGAGTAAAGTTAAGGCACCCCAAAGTTATATAAAAATATGGTCTGCTTTACTAGACTCGGGATAAAAAACGTAATAGAATCCAGCCAAATTCTCTCTTACGGTCGTAGTTAAAAAGTATCGAAAATAGGGGGCGAAAAATCGCGTGGGTCTTTTCAGTAAATTTTCCTTATCGCGGGATATGGGTATCGATTTAGGTACCGCGAACACCCTCGTTTACGTATCTGGTAAAGGTATCGTGCTTCAAGAACCTTCTGTTGTTGCCATTGATCGAGATGAAAAAGTGGCATTAGCAGTTGGGGAAGATGCAAAAAAAATGCTCGGTCGGACGCCTGGAAATGTGGTTGCCCTCCGCCCCTTGCGCGATGGTGTAATCGCTGACTTCGATACAGCCGAGTTAATGTTAAAAAACTTTATCCAGCGCGTAAATGAAGGTAAGTCTTTAGTTTTACCTCGCATTGTCATTGGTATTCCCAGTGGTGTAACAGGTGTCGAAAGACGAGCTGTAATGGATGCTGCTTCTCAAGCAGGTGCAAGAGAGGTTTATTTAATTGATGAACCTGTTGCAGCTGCGATCGGCGCTGGACTTCCGGTAGCCGAACCGACTGGCAATATGATTATTGATATTGGTGGCGGTACAACAGAAGTTGCTGTATTGAGTTTGCAAGGTACTGTACTAAGTGAGTCTGTGCGCATAGCTGGTGATGAATTGACCGAAGCTATTGTTCAGTACATGAAAAAAGTCCATAATTTGGTGATTGGGGAAAGAACTGCTGAAGATATCAAAATTCGAATCGGTTCTGCATATCCCACCCAAGACGATGAAGAAGCAATAATGGACGTCAGGGGTTTGCATTTGTTATCTGGCTTACCACGGACTGTTACAATTAAGGGACCGGAAATGCGCGAAAGTATGTCTGAGCCACTTTCAGTAATTATTGAAGCTGTGAAACGGACTTTAGAGCGTACTCCTCCGGAACTAGCTGCAGATATTATAGATCGGGGTATCATGCTTGCTGGTGGTGGTGCTTTGCTTAAGGGCTTGGATACTTTAATCAGCCATGAGACAGGAATTGTTACACATGTAGCAGCAGATCCTTTGAGTTGTGTAGTTTTAGGAACAGGTCGGGTTTTAGAAAACTTTAAACAGCTAGAACGGGTTTTCAGTGCTCGTTCGCGCAGCATGTAGCTTTAAATATGATTTCAAGATATTGGGTCCCATGGAGGGATCCGATATCATAAATTTATTGGTTCAAATAATCTAGCCCGAATAATCTAGCTTGAATAATCTAGCTTGAGTTAACTGACAGAAATTAATTAAATTTTATATAAAAAAGGTATATATGTTTACGTTACGTCGGTGGTGGGAACGTAGGGGTTTGCAAGTAGGAATAATAACCTTGATTTTGGCAATTACCTGGATGGTAAGAGAAACTCAAGGCAGTTTTTTGTTGGAACTATATCAACTTATTAATCGCCCTTTGGAAGTATTACACAAACAAACACCTTTAGAGGTGAGTCAAAAAGATAACCGCAGAATTGAGGAATTGGAAAATCGCATAATTACACTTCAAACTCAAAATCAAAAGTTAAAAAGTTTATTGAAATATGTAGAGAAAAGTTCTTTAACATCAAAACCGATTTTAGCTCGTGTGGTAGGACGTAGTGCAGATAATTGGTGGCAGCAAGTAATCCTGAATCGTGGTAGTGCTGATGGAATTAAAAAAGACTACATAGTCAAGGCGGAAGGTGGACTTGTCGGTCTTATAGACAATGTTACTCCCAACACTAGTCGAGTATTACTAATCAGCGATTCCAGTTCTCGGGTGGGTGTTACGATTGATCGTACTGCTGCTAAAGGTGTTTTAAGAGGAAACTCTTCTACGGGAGAGGCTGAACTTGAATTTTATGAAAAAGTCCCTAACGTCAAAATTGGTGACTTTATCACAACGTCGACTTATTCCCAGAAATTTCCTCCCGGTCTAGCTATGGGAAAAATTAAGTCTCTAGATTTAAAAAGATTACCAACATCAGTTGCTATTGTGGAATTATCTCCACCGATAAGTTCTCTTGATTGGGTGATGGTGTACTCCAAAGCAACTAAAAATGAATCAGATAAACCTCAATAAATATTGTTTGTGTACGCCTAATCCAAAACAATGAAATTCAAAAATGTATTACGGCAACGGATAAGGCGAAAGCCACAAAAATCCTCAATGTCAAAATCGAAAGCACGTAAACTTAAGCGTCAAAGAAAACCCCTATCTAGTTTGGATCCCCGTTTGCGTCAATTATTAGATTGGTCGGTTATTATTGGATCCGTGTTAATATGTTTATTATTATTACCCAGTCGCCTTCCAGGAATGCAATTACTGGGCATTGCACCTAATTGGTTATTAATTTGGGTCGTAGCTTGGAGTGTAAAGCGACCAGCATTACAAGGTGCGTTTGCTGGAATTATATTGGGTTTGCTTCAAGATGGAATGACATCACCAGAACCGACCCATGCTTTAAGTTTAGGAGTTGTAGGTTTACTTACCGGTTTATTTCAGAAACAAAGATTTATTCAAGAAGATTTTATTTCTATTGCTTTAATTGTATTTGGGATGTCAGTCCTAAGTGAGACGATTTTTGCATCGCAAATGATTTGGATGGGGAATCGTCACTTGGAAAGTATTTGGACTTACTATCAAAAGGTGGTTTTAGCTTCTGCAATTCTTAGTAGTTTATGGGCTCCTGTTTTGTATTTCCCACTTAATAACTGGTGGCAAAAAGTTAAATTAGCCGAGCAGCTTTAACAACAACAGCTTTACATCTACCCAAAAGTATTAAATTATACTTAAAGCATTTAATTACAGTGAGGAGCTACAAAGTACTTTACTTTTGCTCCTCATCATATTTGACATCTTGGCGATGCTATGAAGATGTTTATAGCGAATAACCCGAGACTTACTATTCAAGCAAAAAATTAATTTCTCAAGAACTAATAAATAATATCCAATCCTAGTGCTTGGGTATTGGAAATCGATCGCTAATATTTCTGTGCAAGTTCAAATTGCTATACATTCAAAGTGTTTACTAATTGAAAGACGGATCGTAACCCGATGGTTGAACAACCAAATATACCAACAGGCAAAGATAATGACACAAAGCAATTGATTCATCAATCTTTGACTGATTTTAACGATTTTGACCGTAAAATGATGCAAAGATGCTTGGAACTTGCTCGCCGTGCGTTGGGATACACTTCACCAAATCCAATGGTGGGAGCAGTTATTATCAAGGATGGAGAAATTATTGGTGAAGGATTTCATCCAAAGGCTGGAGAGCCTCATGCTGAAGTTTTTGCCCTTAAAGATGCTGGCGAAAATGCCCGGGGGGCAACTGTTTATGTTAATCTTGAACCTTGCAATCATCATGGACGTACACCACCTTGCTCTGAAGCGCTTATAGCTGCTGGGGTGTCCAAAGTTGTGGTAGGAATGGTAGATCCTAACCCTTTAGTTGCTGCAGGTGGAATTGCTCGTCTGCGTTCAGTGGGAATAGAAGTTGTAGTGGGCGTAGAAGAAGAAGCCTGTCAAAAACTAAATGAAGGTTTTATCCATCGCATTCGCTACAAAAAACCATTAGGAATTTTGAAATATGCCATGACTTTAGATGGGAAAATTGCAACATCTAAGGGTCACAGTAATTGGATTACTAATACTGCAGCAAGAAAGCAGGTACATCAATTACGGGTGGGTTGTGATGCGGTAATAGTTGGTGGTAATACAGTTAGACAAGATAACCCTTATTTAACCAGCCATCAAGCTGACGTGCATAATCCTTTACGGGTAGTAATGAGTCGCAATCTTAATTTACCTTTTAATGCAAATTTATGGGATGTTCGCGAAGCCCCTACTCTAGTATTAACAGAGGTAGGAGCCAATTCTGAGTTTAAAGAATTCTTACAACACAAAGGGGTAGAGGTTGTGGAACTAACACCACTTACACCCAGTAAAGCAATGGCGTTTTTATACGAACGTGGTTCTTGCAGCGTACTATGGGAATGTGGAGGAATATTGGCTGCTAATGCCATCACTCAAGGTGCAGTACAAAAAATATTAGCATTTATTGCACCAAAAATTATCGGTGGCTCTGATGCTCCTACTCCGGTAGGTGAATTGGGATTTTCTACTATGATGGAAGCATTACAATTAGAACGTGTCACAGTCAAATCAATAGATTCTGACTGTTTAATTGAAGGTTATTTACCCCAATCAGCTTAGTTTTTATTTCGATTGATATCACCTGGTCTTGTTCGGGTGCTATTTTTTGGTTGCTATTGTATTGTTGCTTAAATTGTTGCTTAAGTGTAAGAAAATACATGGTTTAGCAATATTGACGTTCGCGCGCTATATCGCGAATTAAAGGTAAGCGAGATTGGATATAGTTGCTCAAAGAATCTGTTTCACGACAATCTAAGAATGCTCGATCTGTAGTTTGTTTAAGCAGCCATTGTACCAAGCTAGCGTCATCTAATTGTAAAAGCGTCTTGGTCTGACTTGTTTCAATTACAGACCATAACAGACGCATCATTTTGGGGTTCATTATTCCTCCATTTCACTATTAGCTTCAAATCCATTCCAGGATACACAACTCTGACAGAAAATTCAGGACTAAATATATAACATGCAGCAACTATTATGGAAAACTTAATATATTGATTTATTAGTTTATGAAGATTCAGAATTTAGTGTATTCTGCTTATCAAAATCATCCAGTTTCAAGTTTCCAATATCTATAATTATTGGCTTGTGGATAGAACTTATAAGTTGGTACTTGTGGGTTTTCATCTCAAAATATTAAGGAAAGAATCACACCTACAATTACCAATTTAATAGACAATTAAATCAAATGGCTGTTTTGATAAAAAAACTTAAATCATATGAAATCATTGATTTCTCGGATGCATATAGTACAATCTCCGATTATTCCAATCGTTGGCGAACTTATTAAAAGTTCACCAGGAACTATTTCTCTAGGACAAGGAGTCGTAGGTTATTCACCACCTGTAGAAGCAATTGAGCTATTACCAAAATTCCTTACTAATCCCAATAATAATTTTTATCAAGCAGTCGAAGGAATCCCATCATTAGTAAATATATTGTCTGTAAAATTACAGGCTTTTAATAATATAAAAATTAATGAAGAAAACTGCATTATTGTAACTGCAGGAAGCAATATGGCATTCATGAATGCTGTTTTAGCTATTACTTCTCCTGGAGACGAAATTATTCTTAATACACCTTATTATTTCAATCACGAAATGGCTATAAGAATGGCTGGTTGTCACCCGGTGTTGGTTCCAACAAATGAAAATTATCAGTTATTACCGGACGCGATCGCTTCTTCTATTAGCCCCAAAACAAAAGCAGTAGTAACGATTTCCCCTAACAACCCAACAGGAGTAGTTTATTCAAAAAGCGATCTGCAAGCAGTGAATCAAATGTGCGGCTCCCATGATATCTATCACATCAGCGATGAAGCTTATGAATATTTTACTTACAACGGTGTAGAACATTGTTCGCCTGGGAGTTTTTCAGGAAGTAGGGAACACACTATTTCTCTTTACAGCCTTTCTAAAGCCTATGGCTTTGCTAGCTGGCGCATCGGTTATATGGTTGTACCCAAACATTTACTTAGAGAAATCAAAAAAGTTCAAGATACAATTTTGATATGTCCGCCAGTAGTTTCCCAGTATGCAGCTTTAGGAGCGTTACAGGCAAAAAAAGAATATCTGCAAAAAAATATTGGTGCGATCGCTGAGGTCAGAGAATTAGTTCTGGATTCGCTGCAAAATTTAGAAGATTTATGTACTATCGCTCCAGCAAATGGTGCTTTTTATTTTTTCTTGAAAGTTAATACTTCCATTGATTCCTTTGAATTAGTAGAAAAATTAATTCGCGAATATCAAGTTGCAGTCATTCCCGGTACAACTTTTGGAATGGATGATGGATGTTATTTACGTGTCGCTTATGGTGCATTACAAAAGGATACTGTTGTTTCAGGAATTGAAAGATTAGTCAAGGGATTGCAAACTATTTTAACTTAAATGAAATATGAAACCTTTAGCAACTGAGGGCCCCACGAGGGGAAGTTATTAGCAAAGCGTGTCCGTAGGACATAAGTCAAAATAAATTAAAACCCCTCCCAACGAATGAAGCTTCCACATTTTATAGGTTTGGCTAAAAGCTTTGCTGTATAAGGCTTTGAAAATCTGCAAGTTAAGAGTGCTTAATTACTGATAATTGATAAAAGTAAAAAAAATGCCAATTTTTAACAAAATACTTGAGGTTCAAACTAACGAGGGAATCAACATCCATAATATTACCCCAGAAGTTGAAGCTGCAATTTCATCAACTCCGATTCAGAATGGTCAAGTTTTAGTATTTTCTCGTCATACAACTACTGCTTTAGCCATCAATGAGAATGAGGAAAGATTACTGGAAGATATTAAAGTATATTTGCGAAAATTAGCGCCAGAATCAGACAAATATTTACATAATGACCTTCACCTCAGAGAAAATATTCCAG